>JBHJIX010000135.1:0-39863 GCA_050043025.1 Cohaesibacteraceae bacterium | reverse complement strand
AAAACGACCCGGTCGGCGTGCAGATGGGCGGCCTGAACCCTCCGGGCCCGATGCATTGGCCGGATCATTGGCCGACGCAGAGCGCCGTCGCGAATGTCGATTTCGGCGTCGCTATTCGCCAGCGCTCTTTTGTTTTCGGGCACGAACAGCTCTCGGGGGATATCCAGAACCGCCGCCAGACCCTGATAGTTCGACACATCAAACGGGCGCAGTTGGTTGTCCACCATCTTCACGCGTTGTTCGGTCATAGGCATGCGTACACTTCTCCCGATATAGCCCGACGATCCCCGTGGAAGCCCTTATGCAAGTGGCCACCGCCCAACGCAAGACAGAAGCGTGCCTTCAGTCGTCCATGGCGCATCGACGCAATTCTGATAACCGTTTGGCCGAAAGTGCGTCCAAATACACTTGCGTGAACCGTTTGAATGGGTAAGAGACCTGTCTTCGTTACATCTAAGACATGCATGCCATGACGGATGTGACGGATCCTGTGTCAGGCCTCGTGGCGGAGTGGCTACGCAACGGACTGCAAATCCGGGTACCCCGGTTCGATTCCGGGCGAGGCCTCCAGACACGGATCACCTTTCTTGCGCCGCGCCATCCCCTGCTGGATGAACCTGCGACAAGGGGGCTAGCGCCCGGCAATTGGCTTTGCTATAGCGCCGATCTCACACGGTGATCCCCGATAGCTCAGTTGGTAGAGCAAGCGACTGTTAATCGCTGGGTCGTAGGTTCGAGTCCTACTCGGGGAGCCAATTTACCTTCGAAATTTGTGAGTTTTGCCAAGGACTTGGGCGTATGCTTGAGTCATTTTTTATGCGCGGCTGGCTGATCCGCGGGTTCCTTGATCACGTAGCAACACCAACAGCCGACCCGCCATGGGTCGGACCAAGATGGTGTTATCACATTGAGCCGCAGCAACGCGCCGATCCTTGTCTGGTTCCGGGACGACCTTCGCCTCGACGATAATGCCGCGCTGTTGGACGCCCATCGTTCCGGACAACCGATCGTTGCGTTTTTCTGCTTTGAAGACGGCACCGAACGCTCGTTAGGCGCAGCGTCTCGTTGGTGGCTGCACCACTCCCTTGCGACCCTTATCGACACCTTGAGCGTGCATGGCATCCCGCTGATCCTGAAGGGGGGCGACGCTGCTGTGATGCTGGATGCCGCAATCGCGGAGACGGGCGCCGACACGATTGTTTGGAACCGTCGCTACACGGCGGCAGGCATCGAGCAAGACAAGCGAATGAAGGCAGACCTCCTTGCGCGCGAGATCATGGCGCGCAGTTTCTCCAGTCATTTGCTGCACGAACCCTGGACCGTGAAGACCGGTCAGGGCGGTCCGTTCCGGGTCTTCACACCCTTTTCACGGGCCGCAAGGGCGGTTGGGGCGCCGGCGATGCCTGTCCCTGTGCCGACCGGCATGCAAGGCTGGGATGGCGGACCCGATCAAGGAGCCGCACATGAGGCGCTTGCAGCACTTAACCTTCGTCCCACCAAGCCCGATTGGGCGGGAGGCTTAAGGGACACATGGAGACCGGGACCCGATGGTGCGGCGGATCGGCTGGCAGCCTTTGTGGATGAGAAGCTCAACAGCTACAGCGATAAGCGTGACATGCCGGGCATCGAAGCAACGACGCGGCTTTCCGCGCATCTGCGGTTTGGTGAGATTTCCATCCGCCAACTCTGGCACGCCGCGGAGACTTCGCAAGCGTCCAGTAAGGCCATCTTCAAGGTCCATCAGGAGCTGTTGTGGCGGGAATTCTCCTACCACCTCCTCTATCACTATCCCGATCTTGCCGAGGTGAACTATCAGGCGAAATTCGACAGCTTCCCTTGGGCCGATCCGTCACAAACGCCGGCGCATGCTTCGCTCGAGGCGTGGCAGAAAGGGCTGACGGGCTACCCCATCGTGGATGCTGGGATGCGCGAGCTTTGGCACACCGGTTGGATGCACAATCGCGTTCGGATGGTGGTTGGGTCCTTCCTCGTCAAACATCTGCTGATCGATTGGCGCGAGGGCGAACGCTGGTTCTGGGACACACTGGTGGATGCGGCCCCGGCGAACAACGCGGCCAGTTGGCAATGGGTTGCCGGCACGGGTGCGGATGCAGCGCCATACTTCCGCGTATTCAACCCCATTTTGCAGGGCGAGAAGTTCGATGGCGATGGCGCCTACACGCGTCGTTGGGTGCCCGAGCTTGCCAACATGCCGGAACGTTTTCTGCACAAACCCTGGCAAGCCCCTGCAAATGTTTTGAAAAATGCAGGCGTACGACTGGGCGAAACCTATCCCGCCCCTATTGTCGATCATGCATTGGCGCGCGACCGCGCACTCGAAGCCTTCAAATCTCTACCCAAGGCGGCAACTGCCGCATGATCTTCCGCTCATCCCCCCGAAAAACCCTTCTCAGAGAGTTTCCATGGCAACCATCGCAGTGATCGGCTCAGGCATTTCTGGCAACGCAGCAGCCTGGGCCTTGCATAGCTTTGGCAACCATCAGGTGACCCTCTACGAAACCCGGCTGCGACCAGGCGGTCATTCAGCAACGGTGGATGTCCACTACGGTGATGCAGTTCTTTCGGTCGATACCGGCTTCATCGTTTACAATGGCCGCAACTACCCCGATCTGACCGCCATGTTTGCCTATCTTGGTGTGGCCACTGAGTGGAGCGACATGAGCCTGGGTATCTCTGTCGGCGATGGTGCACTGGAGTGGTCAGGCGATTCGCTGGACGCGGTGTTTGCGCAGCGGCGCAACCTGGCTTCACCGCGTTTCCTGACGATGTTGCAGTCGATCTTTCGCTTCAACAAACAGGCCATGCGCGACCTTGAGCAAGGCGCACTTTCTGGGCTGTCGCTGGGCGATTACCTCAAAAAGAATCGTTATCCGCGCTGTTTCATCGAAGACTATCTGGTGCCCATGGGCGCGGCCATTTGGTCAACGCCCGACGCCCAGATGATGCATTTCCCGGCGGAGAGTTTTCTTCGCTTCTTTTCCAATCACCGACTTTTGGAACTGCGTCCGCCGGAATGGCGCACGGTAACCGGTGGCAGCCGTAACTATGTTGAGAAGCTGGTAGCGCCGCTCGGCGACCGGGTCCTTCTGGGGCGCAAGGTGACCAATGTGCGACGCGTCGACGACGGTGTTCGCGTGACGGACAGTTCTGGCGATGAGCGGGTCTTTGATGAGGTCGTTATGGCTGCTCATTCAGACCAGTCGCTTGCCATGTTGTCGGATGCCAGCGAGGCGGAAGCTTCGATCTTGTCGGCCGTGCCCTACCGTCCGAACACGGTCTATTTGCACCGCGACCCCAAACTGATGCCAAAGCGGCAGAAGGTGTGGGCAGCGTGGAATTACATGTCAGCTGGTCGCCATGGTGCTGAGCGCAATGACGTTTCGGTGTCTTATTGGATGAACAAGCTGCAGAACATCGACCACGACAAGCCATTGTTCATCTCGCTCAACCCGTTGCATGAACCTGACCCGGATTTGGTGTTCCTGAAGACCGAATACGATCATCCGCAGTTTGGTGCTGAGGCGCTGGACGCGCAACAACGCCTGCCATCGGTGCAGGGCAAGAACGGCGTTTGGTTTGCCGGTGCATGGACAGGCTATGGCTTCCACGAGGATGGCTTGCGATCCGGCCTCGATGTCGCTGAAGCCTTGGGTGCGACCGCCCCATGGCGCCGTGACCTTGATCCCACCGCCAATGTGGATCTACCGGACGCTGTTGCCATAGCGGCCGCAGAGTAGCCGGCTAAAGGATTGTTTGCATTGCCGAACGCCTTGCCGCGGCCCCACTTGCGCCCCAGCCTATCCAACATGGAGACAGCTTTTACAGCGCTGAACGAATTGGATGACACCCCGATGTCGGGCGTGTTTCCAGGCGGTCACAACCGCCCACAACCTCTGCCGCACGCTGTGCCGCCGACAGCTCCCCTGACGCTCTACAGCGGCACTGTCATGCACCATCGGATGCGGCCCAAAACCCATCGCTTTTCGTACACGGTCTACTCGGTTCTGATGGATCTTGACCGTCAAAGTGAGATTGGCGGGATGAGCCCGTTCCTCTCGCACAATCGGTGGAACCTGTTTTCTGTTCACGACAAAGATCACGGCCCTGCCGACGGCAGCAACTTGCGCGATTGGGCCGACAATATGCTCGACAAGGCTGGTCTTGGCGTGCGGGCAGCACGCATCCTGCTGTTGTGCTATCCGCGCATTCTAGGCTTCGTGTTCAATCCGCTATCGGTCTACTACGCCTACGATAGCGCCGACCGGCTGATCGCGGTGATCTATGAGGTTCGCAACACTTTTGGTGAGCGTCATGCCTACGTGGCGAAGGTCGAGGACGGCCAGTTGACGCCTGCTGGCCTGCGTCAGGGTCGCGACAAGCTCTTCTTCGTATCGCCCTTCATGGACATGGCGATGCGCTACACGTTCAACCTGAAACCGCCGGGCGAGAGTATCACAATCCGCATTCTGGAAACTGATGCGAAAGGACCGATGCTTTCGGCGACGTTTCACGGTGAAGCCAAGCCTGTGCGCAGCCAAACACTGTTTGCTGAAGCCCTGCGCGTGCCCTTTTTGACCATGAAGGTGGTGGCGGCGATCCACTACGCGGCCTTGCGCCTTTGGTTGAAGGGTATCAAACTAAAGGCTCGTCCGCCTGCCCCTGTGCGGTTTAGCCTTGTGGATGGGCATCGGGGGGAGGCGCCAAAGGCGGCCCACACTGGCGAAAACAACACTGGCCAAAGCCAGGGAGCGCTGACTGGAGGACCGACATGACCATGGACATGATGGCCCGCGATACGCTGGCAACGGGCAACGACGGCGCGAAACGTCCGTTTCGCCTGCGTGACTACACGCCGCTCACGCCGGACAATTTCAAGGAGCTGACACGGCCCCTACCCCGCGCGGTCCGCCGTGCGCTGGGTTTTGTGATCGGCCTTAAGCAGGGCACCCTTGCCATAACGCTCCCCACCGGAGAGCGCTTCCGCATTGAGGGCCGCATCAAGGAACCGGTGGCCGATTTGGAGATCCGCTCCTATGCCTTCCTTGGCAATGTCATCAAGCATGGCGACATTGGCGTTGCTGAAAGCTTCATGGCCGGCCACTGGACGTCCAGCGATGTGACGCAGTTTCTTGAGCTGTTTTGCTACAATGAGCAGATCATTCACGAGCGGATTGATGGCAATCCCGTCGCGCGCGTGTTCCTGCGCTTTAAGCACTGGCTGCATCGCAACACGCGCAGGCAGGCACGCCGGAACATTTCGGCCCATTATGACCTGGGGAACGGCTTCTACCAGGAATGGCTTGACCCTTCCATGACCTATTCATCGGCGCTCTATCAGACCGGAGCAAACGATCTGGAGAGTGCCCAGAGGGCAAAGTATGCCGCCCTAGCAGATGCGACGGGCGTCACCGCCGGCGATCATGTGTTGGAGATCGGCTGCGGCTGGGGTGGTTTCGCGGAGTTCCTGGCCAAGGAGCGCGGCGCGTTCGTCACCGGGCTGACCATCAGCCAGGAGCAGTTTGACTACGCCAGGGCGCGCATGGAACGCAACGGCCTTTCCGATCAGGTGGACATCGTTTTCCAGGATTACCGTGACGAGAAAGGCATGTATGACCGGATCGTCTCGGTGGAGATGTTCGAGGCCATCGGTGAAGCCTACTGGCCTGCCTATTACGAGACGCTAAAGAAGCACCTGAAGCCATCAGGCAAGGCCGGGCTTCAGATCATCACGCTCCAGGCTCGCTTCTTCGAGCACTATCGCCGGGCAACGGATTTCATCCAGCACTATGTGTTCCCCGGCGGCATGCTTCCCACGCCAGACCATTTGCGCTCTTTGGGAAAGGATGCAGGCTTGGTGCTTGAGGATGAGCTCATTTTTGGCCGCGACTATGCCCGAACGCTACGGGAGTGGCGCGACCGCTTCCAGTCTCAATGGGATGTGATTGCCCCAATGGGCTTTGACCAGCACTTCCACAGGCTGTGGCGCTATTACCTGCATTATTGTGAGGCAGGTTTCCTGGCTGGCAATATTGATGTGCGTCAGGTCGTCTATGCCCATGCAGATGCTGACAGCTGAATGAGCTAGGCTCCACCGTCGAGTGGTTTGCTGCGCCATCCGGTCGTGCGCGAAACGATGGCGTGGTACCAGTCGAAAGGCAAAAGTCTCAGCAGCTTGAGCTGATAGGTGAAGCGGCGTGGGAAGGTGATCTCAAACCGATCCGTTTCCAGACCGTCAGCCATGCGACGTGCTGCGTCATCCACCTTCATCAGGAAGGGCATATCAAACGGATTCTCATCGGTTGCCGGCGTTTCGACAAACCCCGGATTGACCACTTGAATGGTCAATCCCATTCGCTCGGTGTCAAAGCGTAGCGCTTCTGCCATGTTGATCAGTCCAGCCTTCGTTGCTCCATAGGCCGATGCCATGGGAAGCCCGGAGTATCCGGCAACAGAGGCGACGAGTGTGATCTTGCCTCTGCGTCTTGGTTTCATCACGTTAATGAGCGGAATAACGCAATTGGCCGTGCCCTTCAGGTTGACGTCAAACGTGGTGTGAAAGGCTGAAAGATCTGGCTTCGTCGCGTCAACCGGGATGTAGATGCCGGCATTGAGAACGGCCGTGTCGATGCCGCCCCAATCTTCGGCCATCTTTACGATCTCTTCCATGCGCTCAGAGTCGGCCACGTCACCGGCAGCGATTTCGACCTGAAGATCAGGCCGGCTACTGAGGATTTCATCGCGTAGCGATGCGAGCGCGTCCGCTTTGCGGGCTGTCAGGATCAGTCGCTTTCCCCGTTCGGCCAACTCAAGGGCAAGTGCCCGACCAAGGCCGGAACTTGCGCCGGTTATCCAAACCAAGGGCGCAGAAGAGGGTGTTGTTTGGTATGTCATGAAAGCCGATGGGAGCGTGAGTGACGTGGTTTCGCGCGCTCAAAAGCAGAAAGCGCGCATCTGCATCCCTATACGTACCGCCTGCCCAATGGGTTCAATCACAACAAAAACGCGCACCGTTAGGATGCGCGTTCAAGCAATGAGATCGAACTGTGTGTCAGCCTAGCGGCGGAACGAGTTCATCAACCGGCCGATCGGACCGGTCAACTCCACCGGCGCGTCGACGACAGCAAAACAAATGCAAACCTCGCCCTTGTCGGCCAATGGCTTGTGGTTGATGTCGTCATCGGCAAAAGCAATATCGCCGACACCATAATGGCCGGATTCATCGGAAAAGCCACCCTGGAGAACCAGCGTGATTTCGGCGCCATGGTGTGTGTGAACAGGCACCGCTTTCCCGCTATCGATCCGTATGAGGCTGACTTCAGCGCCGTTCTTTTCCGGCAGCTTGTACTCCGCTAGGCCAGGCATGACCGACTTCCACGGCACGTCAGCCATCGGCATGCCGATGTAAGACTGCAAAGCCTTCGGCATCGAGGATGCCTCGTCATCGGCTTTGGGATCGGAATCGATCATCTTCCAGATCGCATCCAGGGAAGCGTCGCGATCCGACAGATCCACCGGCTCGACCGCGTCAAGCACGTGCGTATCAAAGCGCATCGGCTTGTCAGCGCTGACAACCGACCCAACCGTTTCGATGTCTGACAGCCAAGAACGAGCATCAGACGACAGCTCCAAATGGCTTTCCATCAGAACGCGAACCGGCTCCGATAAAGAACCCAGGGCGTACTCGGCCATAAGGCCGGACACCATGTCGTTCTGACGTGTGGCAACAATTCCCATTTTACGCTCTCACTGCGCTGCCCATCAAAGATGCATGGCTATTGAGCATCTTGTAATGGAACTCCCGATAGTCGCTTTCCCGACAAACAACCAAATTCCTGAAAACGGTTTCGAAGCCATCTCGCCGTTCTCTAAGTTGTCCTTACCACTCTTACGCTAAGAGGCAGATGTCGGATCAGTCTGGCCGTCACTCTGTTGTCATAAAGACAAACAGACCACTTCAAGTCTTCCTCCAATATGCCGGCGAGTCTTGGGTGGGAGCAAGATCGAGCGATGGACAAACCGAACGGCGATTGCCAACGCCCGCGGAAAGGGCGAATGGACCTGTGAGGTGCGCAGTATCTATCGGCGCGTTGCCAATGGGCAGGTGATCTGGTCATAGCTTTTGGTGACCTAACAGCGGCATTGAGACCAGGAGCAAGACGCTTTGGAAGCGCTTTTTCAATCTGACTCTTACCTGCGAAGTGCCGACATCCTTGTCGATCAGATCACCGAGGACGGCATCGTTGTCACAAGATCGTTGTTCTACCCGCAGGGCGGTGGCCAGCCGGGCGACCAGGGGACTGTGGAGCTGAGTGACGGCACTCAGCTACCGGTACTCAACACACGCTATACGGCCGATCGTTCTGCTTGCGTGTTGGTGCTGCGCGAAGGCGAGGACGACCCATTGCCGGATGCGGCAGCAGCACTTTCTGCCGGTTCAACGATTACTGGGCACATCGATTGGCCTCTTCGGTACCGCTTCATGCGCGTCCACACGGCGCTGCATCTTCTTTCCGTTGTCCTGCCCTACCCCGTCACCGGTGGGCAGATCAGCGACGGCCAGGGGCGGCTTGATTTCGACATTTCCGATGCTGGCCTGGATAAGGATGCCCTCACAGAGCACCTCCAGACGCTGGTAGATGCTGACCACGCGGTGACGTCGGAGTGGATCACCGATGCACAGCTCGACGCGCAGCCAGAGCTTGTGAAGACGATGAGCGTGAAGCCGCCACGTGGCTCGGGCAAGGTTCGCCTCATCCGAATCGGCGATATCGATCTGCAACCCTGTGGTGGGACACATGTGCAATCCACCGCTGAGATCGGTCCGGTTGCGGTCACCAAGATCGAGAAAAAGGGCAAGCAGAATCGTCGTGTGCGCATCAAACTGATGAGCGATCAAGCTTAAGAAGGGACGGGGCACCGTGGACCGGGATGAAGTTTTTGTTTCACCTCAATGGCTGAAGGATCGGCTGGACCAGCCAGACATCGTGCCAGTTGATGCAAGCTGGTATCTGCCAGACATGCTTAAGGATGAGGCACCGCGCGACGCCAAGCGCGAATTTGCCGATAGCCATATCCCAAGCGCGGTGTTCTTCGACCTGGATGCCAACAGCGACACCACATCCGACCTGCCGCATATGATGCCCGATCCGGTGCGGTTTTCGTCAGCGGTCCGGCAATTGGGTCTTGGGGATGGGATGACGCTTGTCATCTATGATGGGCATGGGCTTTTCTCCGCACCGCGCGTTTGGTGGATGTTCAAAATCATGGGTGCGCGGCAGGTCTACCTGCTTGATGGCGGTCTGCCGGCTTGGATCGAGGCCGGTTTTGAGCTGACCGATTCTCCAACGCAGCGGACCGCGCGCCACTTCACGGCAAGGCTAGATGGTTCGGCAATTGCCGATGCAGACACGGTGTTGCATGCGCGCAACGACCAAGTGGCCACATTGGTCGACGCGCGCGGCGCAGCACGCTTTGCAGGAGAAGCGCCAGAGCCACGGCCGAGCGTTCGGTCTGGTCATATGCCAGGCGCGCGTTCCATGCCCTACTCCGATTTGATCGCCGACGGGCAAATGAAATCGGCTGAAGAACTGAGGAAGCTCTTTGCTGACCGTGACCTATCACTTGATAGCCCCATCATCACGACCTGCGGATCAGGTGTGACAGCAGTGACGCTGAAAATCGCCTTGGAGCTGGCCGGTGCGCGGGATGTGCGAGTCTATGACGGGTCGTGGGCGGAGTGGGGCACGCGCGAGGATCTGCCGGTAGAGACCGGCAACGATCGCTGACACCTAACGCTGCTTTAGCGGATGGGTGGGGCGTACATCAGGCCGCCGCGTGACCACAGAGCGTTGAGGCCACGCCCGATCCCAAGCTCAGATTCTGAGCCAATGGTGTTGTCGAACACTTCGCCGTAGTTGCCGACCTGCGAAATCACCTGGAAAGCCCAGTCGTTGCGAAGCCCGAGCATGGCGCCAAAATCACCCTCGGTGCCGATCAGCCGAGCGATCGCCGGATTGTCACTGGTTCGGAAAGCTTCAATGTTCTGGCTTGTCAGACCAAGTTCCTCGGCGTTGATCATCGCAAACAGAACCCATCGGGCAATGTTGAACCAGGCCGCATCGTCAGAGCGCACCGCCGGGCTCAATGGCTCTTTGGAGATGACCTCCGGCAGGACGAGATGGTCCTCCGGGTTCATCAGATTGAGCCGCTGGGCGAACAGTCCAGACGTGTCATGAGCGTAAGCATCGCAGCGCCGTGAATCATAGGCGGCAACAACCTCTTCCACATTCTCAAACGTCACCAGCTCGAACGCCATGCCGCGCTGCTCAAAGAAGTCGTTGACGTTAAGAACCGTCGTGGTGCCCGCATTGGCACAGATCGTCGCATTAGAGAGTTCAAGCGCCGAGGTGATGCCCATCGCCTGGCGAACCATGAACGCCTGTCCGTCATAATAGTTGACGCCGACAAAACTCACACCACGCCCGGCTTCGCGTGCCATGGTCCATGTGGAGTTGCGCGAGAGGATATCGATCTCACCATCGTTCAAACTGTCGAAGCGCTGCGAAGCCGGCAGGGACGTGAACTGAACAGCGTCGGCATCGCCTAGCACCGCAGCGGCGATCCCGCGGCAGTAATCAACGTCGAAGCCGCCCCAATCCCCGTTCTCGTCCTGCTCGGAGAAACCGGGCTGTCCTTCCGAAACGCCGCACTGGACGAAGCCCTTGGCCAAAACGTCATCGAGCGTTGATGCCGCATGGCTCTCACCTGGCGTCAGCGCCAAGGCCGTGAGCGAGAAGCAAACAATCGCTGTTGCGTTTCGAAGCGTGCCAAGGGGCGTCGAGAGAGCTCGAAAGGAAGGTCGGGGCGGAAAGGTCTGCATACGCCTACATCTCGACAAAAAAGCGCGCCGCGCACACCCGCCCTTGTGCCACGATGTCTAGCCCTGTCAAAAGCTTTCCTGACGTGACCGGCAAGATAGGCCAAAAAAGGGCGCCAGACCGGTCTGCATGTTACCAAAAAGGCTTAGAATGACCGAAACGCCGCGATCCAAATCCCCTCGCCCCGCTCTGCAAGGCCTGGGAACGGAAACTCTGCTCACCCATGGCGGGCGCGATTCGCAAAATTTCCATGGTTTCGTAAATCCGCCGGTGGTTCGAGCATCCACGGTTTTGTTCGACAGTGTCGAAGCGATGGAAGCGCGCGAGCGTGGCGACCCCTCTCAGCCGCGTTACGGGTATGGCCTGCAATCCTCTCCGCTGATCGATGCGCTGGTGGAGATGATCGACCTTCTGGAGGAATCCGCAGGGACGGTTCTGGTTCCCTCCGGTCTGGCCGCCGTCACGGTGCCACTCCTTGCGGTCACACGACCTGGCCTGCGTTTGCTTGTGCCCGACAATGCCTATTGGCCGACCCGCCGCTTCTGTGACGGCACGATGAAGCAGCTTGGTGTGGAGACGATCTATTACGATCCGCTGATTGGGGCAGAGATTGAGGATCTAATGCTACCCGATGGAGGCAGCGTTTTGTTTTGCGAGGCACCGGGCTCGAACACATTTGAAATGCCCGATCTGGAAACGCATCTGGCTGCGGCCCGCGCCAAGCAGAACCTCACTATGATCGACAACACCTGGGCGACGCCGCTGATCTACAAGCCGATTCCGGCGGGCTTTGATTTTTCGATCCAAGCCGGCACCAAATACTATGGTGGCCATTCAGACCTGTTGATCGGAGCCATTTCGGCAAGCGAACGGGTTTGGAAGCAACTGAGGACGACACACAGTGAGCTTGGGCTTCAGGCTGGTACGGAGGAGATTGCCCTCACGCTGCGCGGCATGCGCAGCTTACAGGTGCGGCTGGACCGCCATGACGCCTCGGCGCTGGCCATTGCGCGCTGGCTGGAGGGGCGGCCGTTTGCATCGCGCGTTCTTCATCCGGCTCTCCCCTCCGATCCGGGACATGATCGCTGGCAAAGCCTGTTCGGCGGGCGCTCGTCGGGGCTGTTCGGTTTTGAGCTTGCCGGCGAGGTCGACCACGCCCGCGGTTTCCTCAACAGTCTTTCGCTGTTTGGACTTGGTTACTCCTGGGGCGGTTATGAGAGCCTTGCCGTGAAGGCCAACCTTTCCAACTGTCGGACCGCTCTCCCTTGGACCGGTGGGCCGGTCATCCGCCTCAACATTGGTCTGGAATCAGTGGACGACCTGATCGACGATCTGGCGCGCGCTGCCAAGGCAGCCGGTCTGCCTGTCGCCGCATAATGCAGGCAACTCAGGCCGCTGGCGCGTCCCCTTCCGGGCGTGCGGCTGCCCGACGCTCGGCAAAAATCAGCCAGAGATTGCGCGAATAAATTATCAGGCCCAGCGACTGACCGGCGATGAAAACCGGGTCTTGGCGCACAATGGCGTAGATCAACAGCAGGATGCCGCCGGCCATGGAGAAGAACCAGAACGCGATCGGCACGATGGAGCGGCGCGCACGTTCGGACGCTATCCACTGAACGACGAAGCGCATCAGGAACATCGACTGCGCAACGAGACCCCAAATGCCCCAGACATCGAAGTTCTGGACAAAGACCTGGTGGAGATAGGCAAGAACCGTATCGATCATCGGTCTGGGGATCCTTCCGTGGAACTGATGCTGGTGACCTCGGTCACGACCGGGCGGCGTTTTAAACGGCGTATCAACCACCAAACGCCGAGCAGATCGATCGAGCCAATAAGAGCGCGATCAAACACGCCATATTTGGACACGCCGAACTGGCGCGGCCGGTCGACCACATCAACAAAATCGACGTCATAGCCCTCACGCAGCACAAGCGCTGCCATGAAACGGTGCCAGCCATCGAAATAGGGCAGACGCCGAAAAAGATCGGACCGCACTGCCTTTAGGCCGCAGCCGGAGTCACGCGTTTTGTCGGCCAGCATCGCGCCCCGCAGACCGTTGGCGAAGCGCGAGGCGAAGCGCTTCACGGCGGTGTCCTTACGCCCGACACGCTGACCGCCAACCATCCCGCAGTCCAGGCCGCGCTGCAGAAGCTTGTCGACAAGCTGGGGCATGAAGGCCGGATCGTTCTGTCCATCACCATCTGTGCAAATGATGATATCGCCCTTGGCATGCAAAACCCCGGTGCGAACGGCAGCACTCTGACCAGATGAGTTCGCATGGCGCAGCACGCGGACAGCGATATCGCTGTCTTTTCCGGCCTGTTGCGCGGCCTCGCCTGTACCATCCGTCGAGCCGTCATCGATCACCAGCACCTCAACCGGACGGTCGCCTAGGGCGTTGGCGATCTCGGCGACCAGCGAGGGCAGGTTTTCCGCCTCGTTCTTGCAAGGAACGACAACTGACAGCATCAGCGCCGAACTAGCCGTCGATTCAACAGGTGGCTTTGGTGTGGTGGCCGAAACGGTACTCAAGAGACAATCCGATGATGTGGCAGTCGATAGGTCTGGTTCGACCGGCACTTGGCCGGAGGGACGGCGTTCCCTACCCCTTCAGACCGCTAGGGGAAAGGCCCATCCCAGGTTGGCGTTAAGCTCACAAGGTCGGAGGCAAGCCCTTTGTCATTCCCCGGTGGCCAGAACGTGCATGGTCAGTTCATCACCGCCATTGATGTTGAGCCCTTCCACACGCGCCACCAACCTAATGTTGGTCGGCTGGGTGTCTTCTGCGAGCGCGCCTCGTCGGGCAGCCTCATAGACGCCATCCAGGTAGGGCTGGTCGACAAAGGCCACACGGCACCCGCCCTCGGATAGAAACGCAGCAATGGCTTCAGGCTCACCGGTGATCCGCAGGTCGGTGCGCGTCATGAGGATGAGGCTCGGCTCGTTGTAGCCAAGCGTTGCCAGTTGCGGGTCTTCGCAACGCACCGCATCCAGGGACGCGACCAGTTGGGGCGTTACCCAGATGGTCCGGGCAGCGGGAATGTGGTGTCCGAACGCCCCGGAGTAGAGGACGAGCGTGCCAGCCACGGTTGCGACCAGCGCGGCGCGGGCGTGTCCACGTATGATCAGCAGCGTTGCAGCTATGAGGATGATCGCACCCAGCCCAGCCAGAATGGTTCCGATAGGACTTATGGGATCACCGTAGACATGAAGGATGATCGGCATGCCAATTGCGGCGGCCAATGGGATGAGCAAAAAGAGCGCCTTGGCGACGCCAGCCCAGACCCCTTTGGGAATTTTTTCATAGACGATCATGCGGGCGGCGAAGATGGCGAGGGCCGGATAAATCGGCAGAATGTAGTGCGGCAGCTTGGTGGCCGAGAATTCAAAGATCAGCCAGGTCGGCACAATCCAGGCGACCAGAAAACGGGTACCCGCATCGCGCCAAGTGGAAAGCGCAAACGGGATCGCAAGGAAAGCGAATGGCGCAAGAGGCCATCCCAATGTGGGGAAGAACCCAAAAACAAAAGCGCCCGGCGGGACAAAGGGGCGCTCCCGGCTTTGGCCGATTTTCTCAAACAGATCGCGCCCAATCGATTGCTCGTAGAACTCGCCGGCCGACGTGATGCCAATCGCAATGAACCAGGGCAGCGTGAGGATAAGCATCCACATAATGCCATAGGTCGGGCGCAGCCTTCGCAGCCATCCGACCTTGCGATCAAGCAGGGAGGCCGCGACTGCCGTGCTGCCGATGACCATTGGCAGAATGGGCCCTTTGATGAGGATGCCTGCGGCGCTTGCCGTCCAAAACAGCGCCACATGCCAGGGCTTGACGCCACTGTCGCGCTTTGACAGGAAAGCCCGGGCAAGCACGCCTTGTGCCATCAAGATCGTCGCAAAAAGCATCGCGTCGGTCTTGGCAAGGCGCGCCTCCGCGCCAAGGAGGATGGTGATCGCCACCAGGAGCGCGGCAGCAAAGGCGATAGGTGGCGTACCCAGCGCGAGCGCAAGCCAGTAGACCAGCCCGGCGGCGGCAACGGCGCCAACGAAGGACACTGTTCGGTAAACCCAGATCGGCGCCTGTCCGTCCTCAGCACCGGACATCTGAACCGCCACTGATTGGAGCCAATAGATCCCAATCGGCTTTTGGTAGCGGGCCTCGTTCTGGAAGCGGATGTCGACATAATCGCCAGTGGCGACCATCTGGCGGGTTGCCTGAGAGAAACGCGACTCGTCACGGTCTATCGGTGGGACCGTGGTAAAGCCGGGAATGAAGGCTGTGATGGCGACCAGCATTCCGCAAAGCGCGGCGATGACCCTAACCTTGGCTAGGCCACTGAACACGGGCGTCAGCAAGGCCGCCCAGCCATCGACCCAACGCCAACGCGGCATGAACCGGGCAAACCCAGGTGCTGCCTGCGCAGGCTGCGGTTCTGCCACAGGAAATGCTTCCGCGTCGGAGGCTACTTGCGCCAGGACCTCTTCAGGATCGCTCGCATCCGGCTCGTTGCCTGATTGTGATGGCGTTTCGCCGCCCGCCCAAAGACCGGCGGCCTGTGCATCAGCGTCGCTGATTACCGCCGACTGCGCGTCAGCTGGCGCGGGCTTTCGTTTCTTGGCCTTGGCACCAGCTTTCTTTCTGACTTTGTCGGCCATGGGCAGAACGCTTACTTTCGGGTGTCCATTGATGGCCGCAGAAAAGGAGCCAAAACGCTTGCGGCGGCCTTGCGCAGGGAATGCGGCAGCCCAATGGCGACCCCGGCAGGATTCGAACCTGCGACCGTCGGATTAGAAGTCCGGTGCTCTATCCAGCTGAGCTACGGGGCCGGTCGCACTGCCTATAGGCTCTATGAGATGACAAAAGGTTGCTAGTGGGTCCAGGGTACACGGCGGTCATGACGGAAATTGTCAGCATAGGCAACGCGTCGTCTAGTCCGCGATTTGGGCTCTTCGACACGATAGGCGATGCCGTTGCGGCTCGCATAGGCGATGGCCTCGTCCTTGGTGTCAAACTTCAACGAGATCTGCGCCTTCATGTCCGAAGACGATGTCCACCCCATCAATGGCTCAACAGACCGCGGCTCGGCGCGATCATACTCAAGCACCCAAGACTTGGTCTTTCCAAGACCGGACTGCATGGCGGTTTTTGATGGTTGGAAGATGCGCGCAACCATAGGTACCTGCCTCTCCATTCCCAACTGTGCGGCACGCCCTTAAAGGGTGACCGCTGAGATCAGCAAAAAATCGTGGTCGGGGCAGCAGGATTTGAACCTGCGACCCCCTGTTCCCAAAACAGGTGCGCTACCAGGCTGCGCTATGCCCCGAGACCGCGATTAATCAATGTTCACAAGCAGTTGCCGTCGTTAGGCAGAATCCCGATGCTTGTCAACGAGGTTGATCTAGCACTAAGCTGCAAAATTGGGAATAAAAAGTGGAGGGGGCAGCGAACATAACAGTTTGCGGCGCACCTGCATGACCGGACACCGCAAAGTTGGTCGCTGCGTCGAGAGCGCTTTACCCGAACTCGCCGGGCAGTTCCTCATACTCATCAAATGGGCTGAACAGGCCGCCATGGCGGGTCATCATACCCAGATCTGCGCGCTCCTGGACGCGGCGCTTGGCCTGATCCTTGGTCGCCACAAATCCATCGGCAATCAAGCCGCAAAGCGAGACCCAGCGCCAGCCTTCCCCATCAGGGTGGATGCAGCCGAGACGATAGCCATCGTACCAGTATTCTCGGTAACCGGCGGTCGGAACGTCATCAATCGGGCGCGTGCCCAGCCATTGGCCTTGGCTTCGTTCGGGTTTGTGGTGCTCGAAGTGATAGTTCATCGCTGGACCTGACTGCTCAGCAGCCACTCCCTTCATCCATTTGTAACCGTAACGAACGCCCATGGTTTCAGTGTCCTGGCTTTGGCCGGACCAGCCCGAGGGCATAGATGGGCGGCGACATTATTGGATCGCAGTTGAAGAGTTCTTCGGTCGCAAGGTTGACATTGATGGCAGCCGATGGGCAGGCGCTTAAGCCACAGGCCGTGGCCGCCAGCATGATGTTCTGGCCGATATGGCCAGCCTCAATCAGCACGACGCGGTAGGCATTGGCGTCGTCATACTTCCACATGGTGCGCTGGAAGTTCGCCTGAAGGACAATCAGGGCGTCCATGTTTTCCGGCCAGTCCTGACCGTTCAGGAACTCGCCGAAATCTGGAACATTGTGGCCAGTCTGCACCAAGGCGCGCTCATGGGGGTCATAGGCCCAAACGCCCTCAGGAAGGCCTTCGACACGGCGGTTAAGCACAAAGGCGTCAAAGGGGTGCTTGGCGCCGCCCGACGGGGTGGGTTTGAAAACGATCGGGGCACCAGCCTCGTTGGTGTCGATCGCCTGAACCCCAAGGGCATTGTTGAGACATGCACCCAGTTCGGCTAGCGTAACCGGCTCAGCGCCGGGATCGCGCATGGTGCGACGACGATTGATGGTATCTTGAAGCGGAGCGTCCAGCATTTTTTCTGGAAGCTCGACGCGATCAACATCGTAGAAGCGCAATTCGTCGAAAATCGATGCCGGCTGCGTCTGATCATTGCGCAGCTTATCGCGCTGATACTGCAGCGCTTCTTCAACCGACACAATCGGCCGGTCGACAAGAGACGCATGATAAAGCGCGGTTGGTACACCCCAGCGCCACTCATCGTGATGCTGGCGCTCGCGGTTTTCAGCGTCCGACTCCTGCTCAATCAGGCAGCCTACGGAGACAAGGTTGGAGAGCTTGATGGACAGCGTATCATCGTCGGGAACACCCAGCGTCGTCGCGATTTCGCCTGTCTCGTGCCAATCGTTCATGGACATCATGAAACGAAGGGTGTCGACATTGCAGCCAAACTTCTTGGTTTGAAGGTAGTTGTGCGCAACCAGGCCATGGGTTGTGTCCGGGTAGAACACGAGCGTGCGAGCTGTCCGAAGCATGGGATCGACCCTGTTTTGGGGGAGACAAAGCCGATCCTGCGCCGACGCGCGGCGCAGGATCGGAAGTCGAGCTACGCTTAGCGCTTGTCGAAAGTCATAGCCGGCGTATCAACGCCTTCAACAGAGGTCACAACTTCAACGTTCAGAGCATCAAGAGACATGGAACTTTCCTCGTTTTCGAAATCGCCGCACACCGCGACGACGCAGAAAGTTGAGGAAGTGTTGCCATTCGAGAAGGCGCTATTCCTGCGTCACCTTTCGCGTTTTACGCTGCATTTTTCGCTACCTTTCGCACCATGGCTCGCTGAGCGTTCAAGGCAGCACAAATTGGAGCGCACTCGTGGCGACGCACAAAACAAATCAAGACCTGCCAGGTTCACCCCAGTAGGCCTATTTAAGTTAGCTAAGCTGTATGGTGCTTTATTCGGCGGGCAGCGGCACGCCGCCAAGAGCCTTAGGCATCTGGCCTAAACGATCAGCTTCCATTTGAAGCAGATCGATAACCCGCATCGGGATATCGGGGCTGTCGATGTCGTAGCTGTGCGATTGTCTGACCGTTTTCAGCAGGGGCATCGTTTTGGGTACTCGGGTCATGACCACGGCCATTATGGCCGGGCCGTCGATTGCCATGATCGTTGCTGTCGCCGATAGAACGAACTCATCGCAAGGTGCCGGCCGCATCAACAACATGCTCGGTTCCTGCAACCCGGTGGTATTGATGGCCGTAAAGAAGTACGTGCCGCGGCGTTCGACTACGACGCCCTCATGGTCCCCGCGGAACGCATGCCACCAATTTCCTTTCTTCTCACCATGACCTGTGAGTCGACGAAACGTTGTGCACCTCTCCTCATGGCGAACAAGGACCACTGCCCGCACTATTTCCTTTGGGAAAAGCGACGACGCGTAGTCGCACCAATAGGCGCCTTCTGGCATGCGCACTTGTGATTGGTCGGTCAAGATATCCAAGACCCGAGCTCCGATTTCATCATCGGCATCTGTATGATTAGGCCGCCGGTCTAACCCGTTCAGGTCAAACAACTCTCCCTCAATTATGCCGAAATACTCGCAGATTCTTGCTAGATTCTCCTTGCTAGGCAAGGCGCCACCAGAGAGATATCGCGCGAATTGTTGCCGATTTATGGATAAATCGCGACAAACAGCGGAAACACTTGGGCGTTCATCGCATAATTCGCGAAGGTTCTTGGAGAAAACTTGCCTAACGTCCACAGCCAAACCACCCCACAGCCATTCGGGCGCCTATCGCGAGCCAGTTAACGCACGGCGCCGCAACTTGTGTACGCAACGCCTGTTGGCTCGAAATCGTCACCGACTTGGTTTTGTCCTTTAACGGACGCCACAAGCCGGCATCATTTGCTGCCCGCCAGTCTTCAGTAAGGCGTATCGATAGCAACCCTTTCCCCGGATTGTCACCCTTCGTTAACGTCTTATTCTTGCTAGCGTTAAGTTTTGGGCGCCAAAAGACCACTAATCCGGGCGATAGGAGCGCACTTTTTGGTAGCTCTGCCGGTTAACGCAGGTCTGGATGTTGAACGACATCGCCGGCTTTGAGGCCAATACGATCGGACGTTCCGGCGACAAATTCCAAGACCGCAACCACCGGGCCGCGCGAGCGCACAGAGCGAAGAGACAAGGGTTCGGTATCGCGCTCAATGCGATGAACCACACCGCCTTCAGCGATGAAAACCATGTCGAGCGAAACATAGGTGTCGCGCATCCAGAAGGAGGCTTCGCGCGATTCACCGAAAGGAAAGAGCATGGCGTAGTCGTCGGCGAGTTCCCGGCGGTGCATGAGGCCCAATGCCTGCTCCTGCGGCGTGCGCGCGACTTCGATGGAAAACTCGTACTCGCCGCTATCTGTCGTCACGGTGAGCGATGAGGCCTCAAACGCATAAGCCCCAGGGGTTTGCGCCACCATCAGGAACGCCAAAGCCGTCAGCCAAACGATCGCAGCCTGCCGGGAAAAACTCATCACCATCCGCCAATGCTCTCCGGGGCAGAAGCGCCTTGCCTAGTGACTGGACGGAATGGAAGTCCCCGCCACCGGGCGCACTTCTGATGCCATGCGCCCCTTGGGGCCGTCACCATAGCGGACCAGAACTTCCTGCCCTGGCCGCAACTCGGCCAGACCATAGCGCCGGAGCGTTTCCATGTGCACGAAAATATCTTCCGAGCCGTCGCCTTGGGTGAGGAACCCAAATCCGCGGATGCGGTTAAACCATTTGACCTCGGCTTTTTCGAGACCGGAGGTCGGCGTCACGGTTACATGGGTCCGTGAAGGGGCAAGCTGGGATGGGTGCAGGGCAGTCGACTCATCCATGGACAGGATGCGCAGGGCCGGCATGCCGCGCGGGCGATCAAGCACTTCGCAGACGATGCGGGCGCCCGCATAGGCTGTCTGATACCCGTCGCGTCGCAGGCAGGTAACGTGCAACAGCACGTCTTTCATTCCGTTGTCTGGAACAATGAACCCAAAGCCTTTTCCGTCGTCGAACCATTTGATCCGTCCGGCCACTTCAAAGACATCAAGCCCAGCCTCATCGCCCAGCTCTTCAAGAAGCTGAGGATCAAGAGGAGGTTTAACCGTCATTACCGCCAGCCCTATCACGCATTCCGCCACCAATACGTGCAACCACGTCCCTCTAACGCTTCAGACCCTTTGCTTCCCCAAAGCTATGGCTCTGATTCTCTTACCAAGGATGCCCTTGGAAACCACGGCGCGGCAACCCCTTCACCTTATGTTTACCAACCTTTCACGGTACCGCTACGGCAAGCGCGATCAACCACTCATAGTCCTTTGCCGGTATCAGGTGGGAGCATTACCCCAGACCCAGTGCGTCAAAAACCTGACCAATACGCTGATGGATCACCAGGTCAGCGTGAGCATCCAATGGTGTCGGTTCCTGGTTCACAATTACCAACCTGGCACCAGATTGTTGGGCAATGCGCGGAAGGCTGGCGGCAGGTTCAACCACCAGCGAGGACCCGATGGCCAGAAACAGGTCGGCATCGCTGGCAATACCCAATGCGTCTTCCAGTGTTTTCTGGTCGAGAGATTGGCCAAAGGAAATCACAGCTGCCTTCACCCATCCGTCGCAGGACGGACAGCGCGGTGCGCGGCCAGTGCCCTCGATCAGGGTCCGGACAGTTGAAAGGTCCATCGACTGATAGCAATCGAGGCAGGCGCCACGCGTCGCATTGCCGTGGATCTCAACCACTCGCCGAGGTCGGCAGTTGGAACGCAGATGCAGACCATCAATGTTCTGGGTGATGAGACCGCGCAGCTTGCCCACGCGATCAAGCGCGACAAGGCCGCGATGGCCAGCATTGGGCTGGGCGCGCGCAAAATCCTCATTCATGATGAAACGACGCCGCCAGTCTTCCAGTCGTGCCTCCTCGCTCGCCACGAACTCCTGATAGGTGATCGGCTGCATTTGCGACCAGATACCGGTCGGGCTGCGATAATCGGGAATGCCCGATTCGGTTGAGATACCGGCACCGGTAAGCACGCCGATGGAACGTGCGTCGGCTATCAAAGCGCCCAGCGCGCGAACTGAATCATCAGCCATCGCGTTGGTCGTCTGCGATCAGTTTCCAATGGTTCAATTTTTTTGCCACTCCCCGGCTTGAACCCGTCGAACCTGCCGCCTATAAGACCGGCTCTCGCAGCCACCTTGGTTGCTGCGCGCCCATCGTCTAGTGGTCTAGGACGCCGCCCTTTCACGGCGGAAACACGGGTTCGAGTCCCGTTGGGCGTGCCACCTTTTCCCAACATCTGCCGAGTTTGATTCTGGCTGCCTTAGGCCAGAACCGGCGCCATCTGATGGCCTTTCAACAGATCTGCCAGCGTGTAACGGTCAAGCACTTCGACGAAACCCTCATAGGCCGATGCGAAAATGCGGTTTACCGGCGTGATCTGACGGACCGCGCAATCGACTGGATCGCCGAAGCAATCGACAACGATTCGCGTTGGTTCTGTGACGCGCAGAATTTGTCCCAGATTGATGTCTTCCGGGTCGAGAGCCAGTTTGATGCCGCCGCCGCGCCCCCGCGCGGTGGACAAAATGCCCTCTGATGCCAACTGGGCGACCAGCTTTTGAATGTTGTATTCGCTGATCTTTTGCCGATCGGCGATCTCACTGGAACGCACGGCATGCGGCATTGCGTGGGCGCAATCCAGCAAAATGCGAATGGCATAAGTCGTCTGTTTCGACAGGCGCATAACGGGCTCATCATTGGTGAGGTTCTATTATGCCTCATTAAAGCGGTGAGGCAAAACCGCTCTTTAGCGAGCGATGCACATGGGTTGCTTTGATAGAGCTATCAAGGGACCAGCCAGTTTTGGCTCAAGGTGCCTGCCTGATCCCAGGCAAAGCGAGCGCGCCGGTGCCCGTCTGCGGCAAGGTAAAGCCATTCCAGCGCATGAACCTCTAAGGTCACCGCGACGAAGTTCTCTTCGCCTTCATCAGGTGCCGCGCCTTCGGTGAAGGCGACATCGTCTGGCCGTTCGACGGTATCACCGGGGGCGGCTGTCACCCGGTAGCAAATGCGCGAGAAATCACGGGTTCCTTCCCAAGCCGATGCCCTCACCTGGCCATCGGTATGCACCGATGCACGGGCATCGAGCCTGAGTTGGATTTTAGCCCACCGGTCATAGATGTGAACGGCGACCCGCGGATCGGCCTTCAACTCGGCTATCTTGGGTGACCGCGCATCGGTGTGAAAGCGCAGTATCCGGGTAGCTCGATCAAAACCGCGATTGACGACCGTGCGAAGTTGGGGCGTGCCGTCCGATCCGTTGGTCGCCACGGTGAAGGTATGCATTGCCGAGCGCCGGTCATTGCCCCCTTTTTCGAGCAAATTCAGCGCGTGCGCCAAGCTGGCGTCAAGGTCGTTATAGAATGCCGGAACAGCTTCGACGGGTTGAATCGCGGACATGGGATTTATCCTCGCGGCCTTCGCCAGCAAAATCAACGGTGGCCGGTTATCCGGTAGCCGGCTTAGCGGCATCCGTTAGTCGTAGCTGGGCGCTGTCGCGCCCTTGCCAGCTGTTGCGCGATAGGCTTCCCACGACATGAAGGGGCGATAGGCCGAGTACCTCAAGCAGCAGCTCGCCCAGCGGCGTATCGGCGGCGCGAAAGGCGATGGCCGACAGGTTGGTGTTGCCGTCCGACAGCGTGACCTTCACATGATTGGTGCCGACATGATCGGCGTAGGTGACCCTATGGCTTGCAAACGCAAAGATCGGTTCGGGGAAACTCGTGCCATAGGGGGCGGCTTGCTCCAGGGCGGCAACCAGGTCCAGGGACGCTGCGCTCGCAGTCAGAACCGTGTCGATAGGTAGATCGCGAACCGCCAGGCGATGCGCCAAATCATCAGCCAGCGTCGACGGCAGGGCGTCTTGGGCTTGCGACCAGCTGGCCTCGCCAACTGTTAGACCTGCGGCCATGTCGTGGCCACCGCCTTTTATGGCGATACCCTGAGCAACAAGCGCGCGGACAGCCGACCCCAGATCAACGCCCGGAATTGAACGCGCCGATCCGGTCCATTCATCCTCAGCGCTTTTTGTGAAGGCGAAGGAAGGGCGGTGGAATCGTTCTTTCAGACGCGCGGCGATTAGTCCGACAACACCGGCATGCCAGGTTTCATCGCGAACCATGATGATGTCGGGAATCGACGGGTGTTGCTCCACACGCTCAATGGCGCTTGCCACCGCCTCAGCCTCTATGGCTTGGCGTTGGGCATTTAGAGTGTCTAGTTCGTTGGCCAGATGAGAAGCTTCGCTTGGATCATCAGTCAGAAGCAACCGCGCGCCCATCGCCGCATCGCCGATGCGTCCACCGGCATTGATGCGCGGCCCGAGCACATAGCCAAAGTGAAACGCCTGCATCGGCCCGGTCAGCCGCGCCACGTCGATCAGTGCCGCCAAACCCACATTCTGACGGGTGCGGGTGACCTTGCGCCCTTGCACGACAAAGGCTCGGTTGAGGCCAGTCAGCGGCACGACATCCGCAACTGTTGCCAATCCGACGAGATCAAGCAGTTGCAGCAGGTCAGGTAGGTTTTCTGCGCCCCTCGCCCGCAACTCTCGATTGGCGGCCACCAGCGCCATGAAGGTCACGCCGGCCGCGCACAAATGTCCGAGACCTGACGTATCATCGGGCCGGTTGGGGTTAACCAGCGCGTCCACCTCTGGGCCAAGGTCGGTCATCTGGTGATGGTCAAGAACAAGAACGGGCAAGCCCTTTGACCGGGCATGCCCAAGCGCCTCATGGCTGGTGGCGCCACAATCAAGCGTTACCAGGAGGTCGATCCCCTCAGCTATTAGGCCATCGATAGCAGCGATATTAGGGCCATAGCCTTCGCTGATGCGGTCGGGGATGTGGATGACGGGTTGGCTGCCAAGGCCCTTAAGCCAACGTGCGAGCAGCGCGCAGGAAGCAGCACCATCAACGTCATAATCGCCGAAAAGGCCGACGGTTGCGCCGGCTTCGACGGCGTCGGCCAACAAAGACGCGGCTTCGTCCATCGCCTGCAAGGTCGACGGGTCAGGCATAAGCTCGCGCAGTGACGGGGCAAGTATTTGTGCCGCGTTAGCGGCCGTTACGCCGCGGCCAGCCAGGACCTTGGCAAGTGTCGCATTGCTGCTGGTCGCCTGCTCGATCTCGAAGGGAACCGGATCATCAGGCGCAAGTCGTCTGGTCCAGCGCTGGGCAAGGATCGAGTTCTTGACGCCCAGGACGATGTCGTCAGTCGAGATGGAACTTTTCAAGCAGGGAATGCTTGCCCTTGATCCAACGAACGGTTCCGGATGCTGAGCGCATCACGACCGTTTCGGTGGTGATCATATCCGATGCGAAGTGGACACCGTTAAGAAGGTTACCTTCCGTCACGCCCGTCGCTGAGAGAATGACATCACCGCCGGCGAGTTCATCCACCCTGTAAACCCGTTCAGTGTCTTTAACGCCCATGCGCAGGGCGCGGTCACGTTTGTCCTTGGTGTCCAGGATCAGCCGACCTTCCATCTGGCCACCAACGCAGCGCAGTGCGGCTGCTGCCAACACGCCTTCGGGCGCGCCGCCGATACCAAGATAGATGTCGATGCCCGTTTCCTCAGGCGTCGTGCAATGAATGATGCCGGCGATGTCGCCGTCTGGAATGAGCCGCAGGGAGGCGCCAAGTTGTCGAATTTCTGCGATCAGCGCGGCGTGCCGCGGGCGATCAAGCACGCAGGCAGAGACATCCGAAACCGGAACGCCTTTTGCCTCAGCAACTGCCGTGATGTTTTCGGTCGCCGTTTTGTCGAGGCTCACCAGACCTTCGGGGTAGCCCGGACCAATGGCAACCTTGTCCATGTAGACGTCGGGCGCATTGAGAAGACTGCCTTTCTCCGCCAGCGCCACAACGGCAAGTGAGTTTGGCAGGTTCTTCGCGCAAACCGTGGTGCACTCCAACGGATCGAGCGCAATATCGACGTCGGGGCCATCGCCGGTCCCCACCTTCTCGCCAATGTACAGCATCGGGGCTTCATCGCGCTCGCCCTCGCCGATCACCACTTCGCCGGTAATGGGCAGCTTGTTGAGTTCGCGGCGCATCGCGTCCACGGCAGCCTGATCGGCTTCGGTTTCATTGCCTCGCCCACGCCATTTGGCAGCAGAAACAGCAGCGCGTTCGGTCACGCGGACAAGTTCCAGCGTCAAAATCCGTTCAAGGACCAGATCGCCAGGTGTGAGGATGGATTTTGTCACGGGCCGAGGTTCCTTTGCCTAGCGCTCGATACGGATGATTTGCGGTTCGGCATCAACGTGGCCATCGGCTGATATGGCTTGCATCGCATCGCGCACAGCCTGTTCCATGGTCTCATGGGTGATAATGATCACGGGCTGATGGGAGTGCGGACCTGTGTCGGATGGCTTGCGTCGCTGGACGATGGATTGAAGCGAAATGCCGTGTTCCGCCATGCGCTGCGCGATGGCGGCAAAAGCTCCGGGGCGATCCACGACCGAGAGGCGGATGTAATAGCCACCCTCATGCTTGCGCATCCGAGCACGCACATAGGGTTTCAGGTCGTTGCGTGGCAGGCGCAGCGGTTTGGGGGCCAGACCACGGGCAAGGTCCTGAAGATCAGCAAGCACCGACGCAGCGGTCGCATCACCGCCAGCACCGGGCCCGGAGCGGACAACTTCGCCCAACAGATCGGTGTCGATGGCCACCGCGTTCAGAACGTCGTTGATCTGCGCCAGCGTGGAATCAAGTGGCAACATCGTTGGGTGAACACGCTGCTCGATGCCTGACTCAGTGGCCTGCGCGACCCCCAGAAGCTTGATGCGGTATCCAAGTTCGTGTGCTGCCTCCATGTCATCGGGCGTGATGGCACGGATGCCCTCAATGTACATGTCCTCCGCTTCAATCTCGGTACCGAAGGCAAGAGAGGTCAGGATCGCCAGCTTGTGGGCCGTGTCGAACCCATCGACATCAAAGGTCGGATCGGCCTCCGCATAGCCGAGCCGCTGGGCGTCCGCGAGCACATCGCCAAAGGCGATGCCTTCGCGCTCCATACGGGTGAGGATGTAATTGCAGGTGCCGTTGAGGATACCGGAGATGCGGGTAACCTGTTGACCTGGAACGGCATCGCGCAGCGCGCGAATTGCTGGAATGCCGCCGGCAACAGCGGCCTCATAGAACAGCGGTACACCAGCCGTTTCAGCCCGGTTCGCAAGCTCCAAGCCATGGGCCGCTAGAAGCGCTTTGTTGGCGGTGATCACCGGCTTGCCGGCATCAAACGCTGCTTCGGCAAGTGATTTGGCAGCGCCGCCCTCGCCGCCGATCAATTCCACCACGGCATCGACATCAGGATCCTGGGCAATGGCCACGGCATCGGCATGGAATGTCACCGACGAAAGATCAACGCCGCGATCTTTGTCCGGTGAGCGCGCCGAAACAGCCGTCAGTTCAATGGGGCGCGTGCCTTCGGCGCGCAGCGTATCGGATCGGGTCAGCAAAAGGCGGGCAAGTGCAGCACCGACAGTGCCGAGCCCTGCAACGCCCACGCGAAGCGGGCGATTGCCAGGATGAGTCGTCATGCGAGGTTCGTCCAACCTGGCCGCCATAAAGGCGACCTAAAGAAGAGAGTTTCAGCGCGCAGCGCTGAGCGCGACGACGTTATGCAAAGTCTCGTCTGCCGTTTCAAGGAACCGGCGCAGATTGCGTGCTGCTTGACGGATGCGATCCTTGTTTTCCACCAGCGCGATGCGGACATAGTCATCGCCGTGCTCGCCAAAGCCAACACCCGGAGCAACTGCCAGATCGGCCTTTTCAATGAGAAGCTTGGAGAACTCCAGACTGCCCAGATGGCGGAACTTTTCCGGTATCGGTGCCCAGGCGAACATGGAGGCAGCCGGAGATGGCACGTCCCAACCGGCGCGGGCAAACGAATCAACCAACACATCGCGGCGGCCTTGATAGGTGGCTCGCATCTCATCGACGCAGTCCTGTGGCCCGTTGAGCGCAGCTGTCGCGGCGACCTGGATCGGCGTGAAGGCTCCATAATCGAGATAGGACTTCACGCGCGCCAGAGCGGCGATAAGTCGCTCATTGCCGACCGCGAAGCCCATGCGCCATCCGGCCATGGAATAGGTCTTGGACATGGACGTAAATTCAACCGCCACATCCTTGGCGCCAGGCACCTGAAGGATGGAGGGCGGCGGATTGCCGTCGAAATAGACCTCCGAGTAGGCAAGGTCGGACAAGACAATGAGATCGTTCTTTCGCGCGAACGACACCACATCCCGGTAGAAATCGAGATCAGCGACATAAGCCGTCGGGTTGGACGGGTAACAAAGGACCAGCGCCAGCGGCTTTGGAATCGAGTGCTGAACGGCGCGCTCAAGCGCCTGAAAAAAGGCTGGGCCTGGCTCACAAGGAACCGATCGCAAGGCCGCACCGGCCATCAGAAACCCGAAGGCGTGGATTGGGTAGCTTGGATTGGGGACCAGGATGACATCACCGGGGGCGGTGATCGCCTGCGCCATGTTGGCAAAGCCTTCTTTGGACCCCAGCGTGGCGACAACCTCGGTTTCCGGGTCAAGCTTCACATCGAACCGGCGGCCATAATAGGCAGCCTGTGCCCGGCGCAGGCCCTGAATGCCGCGCGATGCGGAATAGCGATTGGTGCGCGGCTTGCCGACAGTCTCAATCAGTTTTTCGTTGATGTGATCGGGCGTCGGCAGATCCGGATTGCCCATGCCAAGATCGATGATATCGGCCCCATCCGCTCGCGCCTGCGCCTTGAGCCGGTTGACCTGTTCAAATACATAGGGCGGTAGGCGGCGAACATGGTGAAAGTCGTTCATCTCGACCTCAGCGAGGGTTGGGGTGGCGAAACACAGTGTCCTTTCAGGACGCGAATGGCTTGAGGCACCAAAACAATGGTAACTTTGCGGCGTATCAACGCGAGCCAACCCTCTGTCTCACAAAGGGATAGGCGCTGCAATTGGCGACTGGCCTCGTCATCTTACGATCTTGTCAGACACTAGGCTGACAACGCATGGTTAAATCAGGCTTAAGCGGACAGAAGCGGGAAGCTTCGCCCAACGGGTGGGATCGATCGTCGATCGACAATCCAGACCGTTGTTGCACGGCCAGCGGCAAAGGAAACGTGGACAGCGATGGCGCAACCAACAGACGATACAAGCACTGACGCCAAACCGGCAGCGGCACGCCGCCGCGCTGGCCGCAAGCCGGCCGGATCGACCACCACGTCGCGAAGTGCCAAGACAGGCGACACCAAGCAGACGAAGGCTCCAGCAAAGCCGAAAGGCGCAAAAGCTGCGTCGGGCCAGGGGGCGTCTCGCGCCAAAGGAACTGCCAACGGCGCCGCTCCAGCCGACAAGACCGCGACGACATCGAAAGCCGGGGCCAAGGCACCAGTGGCGAAGAGCACAGCCGCCAAAGCGACCAGCAAGGCGCCGGCGCGGACGTCCCGCAGCGCAAAAGCCTCAAAGCCAGTTACAGCTCGGGCATCAAAGGCCAAGGCCGGCACCACAACCCAACGTGCGACTGCGGCAAAGAAGCCAACCACTGCAACAAAGGCTGCATCGGCCAAGCCCAAGGCAAAGCGCGCGACGTCCGAAACCAAGGCGTCGCCGGCCACTGAAGCAACGAAAGCAGGCACCGGCGACAAGGCCCAACAAAGCCAAACCCATTTGCCGCCACCGGAACGACCGCTGGAGACCTACGCGATCAATGATCCTGAGGCCTTTGCGGAAAACCTCGGCAAGTTCGTGGAGCAAAGCGGGCGGGTGTGGGCCGCCTACTTACGGCCGCGCGAGGAAGGCGAGGTGCGCGCCGTCCAAGCTGATGAAATGGGCGAAGTTGTTAAGACCTTGAGTCAGGTCTCAGAATACTGGCTTTCAGATCCCAAACGTATGCTGGATGCACAGACGCGCCTCTGGTCAGGTTTCTTCAATCTGTGGAGTGGTTCGCTTGCCCGCGCGGCAGGCGAGGAAGCACAACCAGCTATCGAGCCTGAACCCGGTGACCGGCGCTTCAAAGACCCTGAATGGTCGCGCAACCAGTTCTTCGACACATTGAAGCAAAGCTATCTCTTGCTGTCAGACTGGGCGGAGGATTTGGTAGATGAGGCAAGCGACCTTGATCCTCATACTCGGCATAAGGCGCAGTTCTACATCAGGCAGATCGCAAGCGCGCTCTCACCGACCAACTTCGTGGGCACCAATCCAGAGCTGATCAAAGAGACACTTGCCAGCAATGGAGAAAACCTCGTCCGCGGGCTTTCCATGCTCGCGGAAGATATCCAGGCCGGTCACGGCGACCTGAAGGTCCGCATGACGGACACCAAGCAATTCAAGGTCGGGGAGAACATGGCAACCACGCCCGGCAAGGTCGTGATGCGCAACGATGTGTGTGAGCTGCTTCAGTACACACCGACAACCGACACGGTGCTCAAACGTCCCCTTTTGATCGTGCCGCCATGGATCAACAAGTTCTACATCCTTGATCTCAATCCGCAGAAAAGCTTCATCAAGTGGGCGGTTGAGCAAGGCCACACAGTGTTCGTCATCTCCTGGGTGAACCCTGACGAACGGCAGGCGCATAAGAGTTTCGAGCACTATATGCGCGAGGGAATCCATGCATCGCTGGAAGCGATTGAGGACATCACCGGCGAACGCCAGGTGAATACTGCCGGCTACTGCGGCGGCGGCACGCTTCTGGCCGTCGCCCTCGCCCACGCCGCGGCCGTTGATGATGACCGGATCGCCAGCGCCACCTTCTTCACCACGCAGGTCGACTTCACCAATGCCGGCGACCGGAAGGTGTTTGTGGATGATCCTCAGCTGAAGGTTCTGGAAGAACAGATGGCCCGGCGCGGCTATCTCGACGGCAAGAAGATGGCATCGGCCTTCAACATGCTGCGCGCCAACGATCTGATCTGGCCCTACGTCATCAACAATTACCTTAAAGGCAAAGATCCATTGCCTTTTGACCTATTGTATTGGAATTCCGATTCAACACGAATGCCGGCGGCCAACCATCTGTTTTATCTGCGCAATTGTTATCTCGATAACACGTTGAGCCGCGGGACGATGGTGGTAGATGGCGTGCGGCTTGACCTGAGCAAGGTTTCCGTGCCGGTCTACAATCTTGCGACGCGCGATGACCACATCGCTCCACCTGAATCGGTGTTTTTGGGCTCGCAGTTCTTCGGCGGCGACGTGCGCTATGTTCTGGCGGGTTCGGGCCATATCGCGGGTGTCATAAACCCACCGAACAAGAACAAGTATCAGTTCTGGACAGGCGGTGCGCCAGCGGGTCGGTATGAGGACTGGGTGGCTAAGGCCAATGAGACAGCCGGCTCCTGGTGGCCAGACTGGCAGGCCTGGGTTGAGGGCTTGAACGATGCGAAGGTTGACGCCCGACCGGAAGGTTCAAAGGGCCATCCGGCGCTTATGAATGCACCGGGCACCTATGTTCTGGAAAAGGCCTGAGTTGAAGGATCAGTGCTGTTAGCGCGCGCTGGCTTCGACGGGTACCTTTTTAGCTGCCTGGTCGGTCGATTTACCCGCTCGGGCCTCAGCGCCATCTTTCGGGGACGCCTTGGTATCGCCGTCCTTGCCGTCTTCGTCTTCAGACGTGCCGTTGGTCAAACGCTTTTCGCCCGATGCATCCGCATGGCCATTGACCCCAAGGCTGTCCAAGCCGACATCGGATGTGGAACTCGCCAACCGGGAAAGGCTGCTGCGCAAGCTTTCTGGACCATTGCTTGATGGTTTGGGGTCAGCCAGCATTGTGAGTGTTGGTTGGGCGTCCTCATCGTCTGAACTGGCCAGACCATCAGCGCTTGCCTCACCTTCGTTTTCAGTAGCGGAAACCTCCAAGTTCTTGCGTGAAGATTTGTTACGGTACTGATCGAGCAGGCTGGGACGCGGTTCTGGCTGCTTCTTGTCGACCGCTGCATCGGTGTCGGTCTTGGCCTCACCAGCCTTCGCGTCTTTTTCGGCAGCGTCATTGCGGTCTTTGTCGGCCTTGCCGTACCCGACCGCTATCTCGGTGGGTTTAGAAAGAACATCATTGGTTTGGCCGTTCGCGGCCTTGGCGTCTTCGGTGCCGGCATTTTTGGAATCAGCGCCATTCGCCTTGGCGCCAGCTGCGTCCTTGTCATCAGGTGCCGATGCCTCGGGCATGGATGCCTTGACCGCTTCTCTGGTGTCGGCTGTCTGAGGCCGATCCGGTGTCGGCTTGGCGAGCGCCATGCGCTCCTGGCGCGGCGGTCCATCTTCTTGAGCCGCCTCAAGTAGCCGGTCTTTGGACTCTCCGCTCTTCGGATCGGCTCGTGATGCGGTCTCAACGATCGGGCGCCGCACCTTGGACGGTGGGGCAATGGTGGGAGAAGAATGCACCTCGGGTAGTTTCGGCTTTTGTGTGGAGGCAGCAGGAACCTCTTCCGCGCGGCGCGGTGCCGGCGGGGCGGCCTGCACGCGTTGTGAGGCTTGCGGCTGAGATGGTTCAGGCCGGCGGCGAACGGGTTGCGCCGGCTGAGCGGAATTTTGCGCGGCAGTCGCGTTTTCAGCCTTCCCCGCTTCGGCTCCATCCACTTCAGCCTTGGCTTGCGAGGCTGCAACAGGAACAACACCGCGCTCCATGCTGCGCAGATAGCCGAGCACGCTGGCCGCCGGCAGCGGATGGCCGAAATGGTAACCCTGCCCATACTCGCAGCCCAGCGTTGCGACGCCCGTGGCCACCTCGTCGCTTTCAATGCCCTCAGCGACGATGTCCATCTCCAGATCATGACCAAGCGCCACAATAGCTCGAAGAACGACTGCCGGTTCGCTGGGCGTCATGTCCTTGATGAAGGACTGGTCGATCTTGATGGTGTCGAACGGAAAGCGCTGGAGGTAAGAGAGCGAGGAGTAACCGGTGCCGAAATCATCCAGCGACAGACCGACACCCAGCTCACGGCAGCGCGAGAGAACCTGCGCGGCATATTCCGGGTTCTCCATCACCAGGGATTCGGTGAGTTCCAGCTTAAGGGCTGAGCCTGGAATATCGGCGCGCGCAAGAATGGCGCGCAGATCGTTCAAGAGGTCGTGGCGCAGCAACTGTCGGGATGAGACATTGACGCTGGTGAAGAGGCCCGCGGCTGACGGTTCGGCGCGCATCCAGCCATTGAGGTCGCGGGCGGCGCGCTCCAGAACAAAGAGACCAACCGGGATAATGAGGCCGGAACGCTCGGCAATGGGCACAAATTCAGCCGGTGCCATGCGACCATGGCGGGGATGATCCCAGCGCAAAAGAGCCTCAAAACCGGCCAACTTGCGATCCGATAGTCTTAGGATCGGCTGGTAAAAGACGCTCAGCTCATTGCTATCGAGCGCCTTGCGTAGATCAGCTTCAACGGCCACCAGGCTGCGATTGTGCTCACGCAGCGAGGGACGGAATGCCTCGCAGCGATCACCGCCCAAACGCTTGGCATGCGCCATGGCGATCTCAGCGTCTTTCAGCGTGTCTTCGGCGCTTTCCGAGCTCGGGTCGAAGGTCGCAACGCCGATTGAGACGGTCAAACTCACCTCGTCATCGCCGAACACGACCGGCGCGCGGAGCGCGCGGCGAATCTGCTCGGTGAGACGCGCAATGGCGGCAGGCTTTTGTTCGGACAGCAGCAAGATGCCGAACTGGTCGCCACCAAAGCGTGACAGCGTGTCATGCGGCTTCAGAAGGCGGTCGATGCGTCGGGCAATCATCGTCAGCAGCGAATCGGCGGCGCTGACGCCAAGATCGGCATTGTGCTGGGAGAAGTGATCGATGTTGACGACCACGACCGTCGGACGGGCGATATCCTCCATGCGAGCGCGTTGCACGGAGGCTTCGACGCGGTCGAGGAACAGTTCACGGTTCGGCAGGCCCGTCAGACTGTCATGCACGGCGTCGCGCAGGAGGCGTTCCTGCGTGGTCTTCATGTCGGTGACGTCGAGCATGGTGCCGATCAGGCGGAATACTCCCTCATCGGCGACAACCGGCCGTGCACGAAGGCGGAACCAGACAAAGTGGCCGTCTTCAGAACGCATGCGTAGCGTCTGGTCGATGCGGCCGCGACCGGATTCCACCACCATCTCAACCACATGGCGAAAATGGTCGCGCTCACCGGGGTGGATGTTGCTGATCCAATCCTGGAACGGACCGGCAAGCGATCCACGCTTGAGGCCAAGCAAATCTTCAGTGGCCGGCGAGGAATAGACCCGGTCGCGCGCCAAATCCCAATCCCAGATGAGATCGCCTGAGCCGGACAGCGCCAATACCTTGCGCTCGGAATCCGACACGAGCCCCTCGGCTAACGTTCCGCCGGAGAAGGCATGCTGCATGACTGTGAAGCCAAGCAGCAGGACAATGAGCACAAGACCACCCGCAAGCGCCGGCGACACAAAGTCGTTGACGACATGGCCGGAAACCGCGAGCCAGGCGGCAAAGAGCCAGCCCAGGAAAACGGTCCAACTTGGGATGAGGTGGACAGCCCGGTCGTAGCCCGACAGCGCCATAGGCACGATGACCATCAGTCCACCAACGCCGATGACACCGAGCCCCAGTCTTGCGATGCCAGCGGCAATCTGTGGCTCGTAGACGGCCATGCCGAGCAGTGCCGAGAAGAAGGCCGCCCAAACCAGCCCGATGCGGAAGAAGGCGCTATGGACTGCACCAAGGCTCAGATAGGCGTAAAGCAGGAGAACGAGCGTTGCCGCCAACACCACTTCGGCATTAGCGCGACTGACCTGCTCTTCGCCCGGTTGCAGGTCGAAGACTTGATTCCAGAAGCCAAACTCAATCGCCAGATAGGCAAGCACCGCCCAGGCAACACCAGCGACGGCGGGGAACATGGCTGAGCGTTTGACGACAAACAGAATGGTGAGGAACAGCGCCAGCAGACCGGCGATGCCAAGCACAATGCCCTTGTAGAGCGTGGTCGCGTTGACGCTGTCGCGATAAGCGGCCTCTTCCCACAAGATGAGTTGGGGAAGGTTGGCCGTGCGGAGCTCGACCACATAGGTCACAACAGCGCCCGGATCGAGCGTGATGCGGAAGACGTCCGCTTCCTGACTTTGCAGCCGTTCGGGCGCAAAACCTTGGCTGGTGGAGATGTTCACAAGGCGAGAGGCGCCGAGATCTGGCCAAATGATACGGCTGTTAGCCAGGCGGAAGTGCGGTGCAACCAGCACGCGGTGAATCTGTTCATCGGATGTGTTGGTGAGGGCGAACACCACCCAGTCGCCAACGCTGTCAGCTTCGCGGGCCCGCACCTCAATGCGACGAACAATGCCGTCCAACCCGGGCGCGGTGGAGACCTGAATGCGATCGCCAACGTCGACGAACCGATCGACGGCGCGCGTCAGATCGCGCGCCTCCACGTCGAGCGGAACGCTGATCGCGTCCAAGGCCGCCGCCGGCAAGGGCAGCATGCAAAGGAAAGTAAAAAAGATGGCTCTCAGCCAGCGCAAATGCAGCTCACTCCGCGAAAACGGGACGCATCATAAACGCCTTTTCAGGCGCACCTTATCGGGCGCGCTGTTGGCCAGCGCCCCGGGACCCTGTTCCCTAGCGATTTCAAGGCTTGGGCACAAGCGTTTGTGGGCTTGCATGTCGTGCCGCCGAGCACGCTCAACAGGTCTTTCTTCACCGGCAAAGATGCTCTTAGCGACCTAAAGCGGCGTGATCTTGGCAAACAGGCGATGGTCCTGCCACCGACCATCGATCTTCAGATAGGATTTGGCGAGCCCCTCCTCCAGGAATCCAACGCTTTTGAGAAGGCGCATCGATGCGCGATTGTCCGGCAAGCAGGCTGCTTCGATGCGATGCATGCCCAGTTCTCCAAAAATGAAGGGGAACATCACGGGCAAGACCTCGCTCATATAACCCTGTCCGGCATAAGGTTCGCCCATCCAATAGCCCAGCGAACAGGACTGGCTCACACCGTAACGAATGTTGGAGAGGGTGAGCCCACCCATCAAGGTTTCCGTGTCCCGGTTGAAAATGAAGAAGGCATAGCCCTGGCGATCACGCGCATCCTGGGCGTACCGCCGCAGGCGGCGGCGGAAGGCGGGGCGGGTAAGCTCGTCGAGCGGCCAACGCGGCTCGTAAGGCTGAAGGAAGGCTTTGCTCTGCGAACGCAAATCCGCCCAAACGTAAAAATCAGTCTCCTCGGGCGCGCGTGCAAAGCAACGCTCGCTCTCAAAGAGCGGCTGCGACGGCTGGGAAAGGGATCGAAACAACGTCACGCGGCTATGCCCGATCAGTCACGGGAGGAATCGCGCCCAAGCAAAAGCCAATCCATCCAAAGGTCAAGTGCACTGCGATGGCCAACCGCAGCACGCGCAAGGGCGCCCTGCCCGATTATGCCGGCCCAAAGCGCCTTAACCTCACCCAGACCGACATCATCAATTTCGGCTTCCAAGTCGGAGCGTGACTTGATCTCGCCCAGACCAGCAAGCTGGCGAGCATTGCGGCCGGCTAGGCTGGGAAGAGACTCCTCGCCCATGGCCAGCGATGCCCGAAACTGCCGTTTTACAAGGTCCAACTCATCCTGACGCATGGTGTCGGCGAACCGCAGCAGTTCATCGGAGAGACGTTTGGCAAGCTCAGGAACCTTGTCTCGCGCAGTCGCCGTTTGAACGATGCCAAGCCCGCTATCGTTGAAGATCATTTGATAGGCGTCCACGGCGTAGGCGAGCCCACCTTCTTCGCGAATGGATTGGAACAACCGCGACGTCATGCCACCGCCGAGCATCTGGACCGCACAGGCATGGGGAATGGCATCGGGGGCTCCGAAAGCTGGCGCCTGCCAGGCGATAGCAAGATGGGTGTCGTGTGTGTCGCGCTCTTCGGCAAAAGCGCCTGCGGCGAACGATGCCGTCTCTGCCCGTTCTGCCGAGCCTGCGGGCAGGTTGGGCGCTAGACGATCAACTTCGCGGGTGAGGAGGTCATGATCGATGTTGCCCGCGGCGGAGATGATGATCGCGTCCGGCGCATAAGTGCGCCTGCGAAAGGAGTTGAGGGCCGTGTCCGAAAGCCCGAGGACAGAATCCGGCGTGCCGAGGATCGGGCGGCCCAGGGGATGATCGCCGAAGGCCGCCATGCCAATGCCGTCGACCAGCCGGTCATCGGGCACATCCATCGCCCCAGCGATTTCCTGCAACACCACATCTTGCTCCAACGCGATGTCGTCGCGATCAAAGCATGGCTCGGTGACGAGATCGAGCAGAACGTCGAGGCCGATGGTCCAGTCATCGGCCAGCATGCGCACGCTGTAACTGGTGGCTTCTGGGCTTGTTTCCGCGTTGATGTCGCCGCCACGCGCTTCGATGTCTGCAACAGTCTGATATGCCGAGCGCCGGCGTGTGCCTTTGAAGGCCATATGCTCCAGGAAATGAGCCAAACCGTGCTCTTGTGGCTGCTCGTGTCGGCTGCCCGCCTGCACGAATACGCCCAGGCTGACGGTCTCAACGTTCCGACGAGTATCGGTGACGATGGTAAGGCCGCTCGGCAGCCGGGAAACGGTCGTCAAGCGGGCACCGCCACGCGTGAGTTCGACCGCACAAAACCTTCCACCGCATCCTGATCGTTCGGCAGGTGGTCCATCTTTTCCCGCCGGTCCATCAGGTCATACAGGTGCGCCGGCAGCGCCGGATCGACAGCGGTTGCGGCTTTGACGGCATCAGGGAACTTCGCCGGGTGCGCCGTCGCCAGCGTGACGATGGGTACAGCTGGGTCGAGCTGTTCGCTTTGCGCCAAAGACTGGGCCACGGCAATGCCCACGGCGGTATGCGGATCGGCAAGATAACCGGCTTCGATAAGCGTATCGCGCATCGTGGAAGAAACGGCCGCTTCGTCTGCGCGGCCTGCGGAAAACTCAGAGCGAATGCTGGTGAGAGCCCCATCTGGCAAGCTGAATGACCCTGCCTGCTTCAAGCTCTCCATCAAGCGGACCACACCATCGCTGTCTTCGCCTATGGCGGCAAAGAGTAGCCGTTCAAAGTTGGAAGAGACCTGGATGTCCATGGACGGCGAGGAGGTTTTCACCACGCCGGCCGCCTCATAGCGGCCGGTTTCCAGCGTTCTGGCCAGAATATCGTTGGTGTTGGTTGCGATGATCAGCCGGTCGATGGGAAGACCCATCTTCTTGGCGACCCAGCCGGCGAGAATGTCGCCGAAATTGCCTGTCGGCACGCAGAAGGAGACCTTGCGGTCCGGTGCGCCAAGCGCGACGGCACTGGTCACGTAGTAGACGATCTGCGCGACGATCCGCGCCCAATTGATCGAGTTCACGCCGGACAGTGCGACGTCCTGACGGAAGGCGGCATGGGTAAACATGGATTTCACGATGCGCTGGCAGTCATCGAAGGTGCCGTCGATGGCGAGCGCATGGACATTGCCTGCGGCCGAGGTCGTCATCTGGCGACGTTGAACATCGGACACCCGACCATCGGGATAGAGGATGAACATGTCGGTGCGTTCACGGCCCAGAAACGCATCGATGGCCGCGCCGCCCGTATCGCCCGACGTGGCACCCACAATGGTTGCGCGCTGGCCGCGCTCGGCCAGCACATGGTCCATCGCGCGGGCGAGGAACTGCATCGCTACGTCTTTAAAGGCGAGCGTGCGACCGTGAAAAAGCTCCAGCACGAAATGCTGCTCATCGAGCTGCACCAGCGGCGCGACGGCCTGGTGACGGAAGGTGCCGTAAGCGCCGTCGATGATCGTTTTCAGCGTGGCATCGTCAATCGTGCCGCCAACAAAAGGTTTGATCACCGCAAAGGCGACATCGGCATAAGGCTGCCCGCGAAAGGCGCGAAACTCGTCTTGCGAAAACTGCGGAAAGCTCTCCGGCACATAGAGGCCGCCATCGGGCGCAAGGCCCGCCAAAAGAGCATCGGCAAAGGTCAGACGTTCCGGTCCGCCCCGGGTGGAATGATAGAGCACCAGCACTGGTCCTAGCTTGCGTTCAGGCGGGCTTCTGTTACGCGAGGTCTGAAGGCCCGTCCAGCATTCATGACCTGTCATTGGTGACGCATAGCATGCATGAAGCGATCGACATTTATTGCGAGCGGATCGATGCCAGCTTCTGGTCCGAGCCGATCAACGCCATCACCAATGGCGCCTTTCTCGTCGCGGCGCTCTTGCTCATCCTACGATTGCAGCATTCTCGCGACCGGGCCGTTTGGTGGCTAACCGGTCTGATCGCGGCGATCGGTGTCGGTTCGTTCTTGTTCCACACCTATGCGACCGGCTGGGCAGCGGCGGCGGACGTGTTTCCGATATTGCTGTTCATGCTGAGCGCCGTGGCTATCGGGCTGCGGCGTCGATTTGAGCTGCCCTGGCAAGCAGCGGCGCTTGGCACAATCGCGTTCCTCCTCTCCGGAATTCTCCTGTCGGTCACACAGCTTGCCATCATCATTCCACAAGGCTCGGTGACCTATGTGCCGGGTCTGGTGATGCTCATCCTTTTTGCCGTCGCGCTTTGGCGGCGTGGTGATCCTTTCGCGAAATACTTCCTCATTGCGGCACCGGTTTTCTTCGTCTCGCTCACGCTGCGCAGCGTCGATCTTTCGGTTTGCGAGGCTTTGCCACTGGGCACCCACTTCGGCTGGCATCTGTTGAATGCCGTCACGCTCTATCTCGTGGTGCTGGGACTTCGGCGCATGCCAGCCCCCACGGCGAACCAGCCGTCCGCGTAAACGCGCTTTCTCCCTGTCGGACAGGAAGATTTTCCAAGTCATAAGGGTGACGGCGCGCGCCAGTGTGCTACCGCTGATTCACACAAGAACTGCAGGTTGAGGGAACCGGGATGGACGAAGAAACGCCACATACGCGCGAGCAGGGTTTGCAGGAAGACACCGACCAGCTCTCGCAGGCCGCCCTGTTCTACCACCAGTATCCCCGCCCTGGAAAACTCCAGATCTCAGCGACCAAGCCGCTCGGTAACCAGCGCGACCTGGCGCTTGCCTATTCTCCTGGTGTCGCAGCCCCTTGTCTTGCAATTGCCGACGAGCCCCTTTCGGCGGCCAAGTACACCGCCCGCGCCAATCTGGTTGCGGTGATTTCTAATGGCACGGCCGTTTTGGGCCTCGGCGCCATTGGCGCACTTGCTTCCAAGCCGGTGATGGAAGGCAAGGCCGTTCTGTTTAAAAAATTCGCCGGGATCGATGTCTTCGACATTGAGGTAGATGAGACCGACCCGGAGCGTTTCTTCAACACGGTGGCCGCGCTCGAGCCGTCCTTCGGTGGCATCAACCTTGAGGACATCATGGCGCCGGAATGCTTCATCATCGAAGAAACGCTCAAAGAGCAGATGGACATCCCGGGCTTCCATGACGACCAGCATGGAACCGCCATCATTGTCTCGGCCGCCGTACGCAATGCGCTGGAGCTGTCTGGCAAGGACATCAAAGACATAAAGCTCGTGACAGCCGGGGCCGGCG
>JBHJIX010000134.1:0-38613 GCA_050043025.1 Cohaesibacteraceae bacterium | reverse complement strand
CGCGCACCCAGCGCACCGGGTCGCCTTCCGAATAAAGATGCACGGTGCCGCGCTTGAACGATTCAAACAGCGCTGTCTCATCGCGAAAATACTCGTAAGCGACCTCATCGACATTGTACTGGCCGCGCATGGAAGGAATGTCTGCACCCCAGTAGCTCTCATTGCGCGCAAAGACGGCAAGCCGTCCGACATCGACCCGCGACAGGACGTAAGGGCGACTGCCGACCGGTGGCTCAAGGCTGGTTTCGGTGAACACTTCCACCGTCATGGCGTGTTCCGGCAGGATCGGCATCAGCGCCAGGATCAGCGGAAGTTCCTTGTTAGACCCATCGCCGAGCTCAAACCGCACCGCATGGTCGCCGATGCGCTCAATGCCGGTGATCTGGCCATAGGTGCGGCGCTGCGAGGGCCGGCCATGCTCGCGCAACAGCTCCATGGAAAAAACCACGTCGTCGACAGTCAGCGCCTCGCCGTCAGAAAAGGCGGCATCCGGGTTGAGAATGAAGGTGACCGAGGCGCGGTCCTCCGGCAGGATCATCTGCTCGGCAAGGAGGCCATACATGGTGAAGGCTTCATCGCGCGTGCGGTATCCAAGGCTCTCATAAACCAGGCCACGCACCCACCACACCGGCGTTCCGCGCGGTATAAGCGGATTGACGCTGTCAAAGCTGCTTTGCAATCCAAAACGGATGGCACCGCCCTGCGGCGCGTCCGGGTTCACATAATCAAAATGCGCAAAATCGGGGGGATAGGCGGGCGACCCATGCATGGCCATGGCATGGGTTTGGCCATCCGCATCCTCGGCAATGAGCTCAGCCAGCCGTGCTGCGTCGTCGGCCTGGGCTGTGCTGCCTGCTAGAACGGTAAAGCACGCCGCCGCCAGCGCCAGCGCTGCGCGCCGCAGGGGCCAAGCGTAAGAGAAAGAAGGCGTCCGTGATGTGAGGCTGACATGTGCGACCATAACGGTTCCCTGAATGTTGCGGTCGATGCCCGGTTTCTGGCGGCGATTCGACCGATGGTTAAGTAGAAAGCGATGGATTCCGCCTGTCCAGCACATGCAGGGTGCCAAACAACGCAAAACAGATGATGGACCCCAATTCTGTCAGCTTTTCCGGCGCTCGCGGCCATTTGATGGCTGGCCATGGACTGTCACTCGGGCTACAGGGTGCAGCGCATTGCAGCGATAACCACGCTGGTCGGTGGATCACCTTGTTCTGATTGCCGCAGCGTGGCCATCACTGTGCCGCATTTGGTCAACATCGCCTCTGCACCCGGCAGTCATGGAACAGTCTCTCCCATGCGATAAGTGGAGAGATGCCTGGCGTCGGCGTTCCGCCAACCAGGCTGGCAAGGGCAGGGGCAACGGCAGGTAGGATCAACCCGGCAGTGGTCCATCAGGACGCTGGCAAGGTTAGAAGGATTGAATGGTGCATATGAAAACGACACGCGCCTTGGCAGCCGCACTGGCTTTGACGCTCGCGCCAACAGCCGTTTGGGCGCAGGCTGAGGCTCCCGCCGAGCAGCTGACGCCAGAACAGCGGCTGCAGCAAATCATCGACAGCGTGGATCCGGCCGAAGCCGAAGCGCTTGCCGATATTCTCCCTGAATCCAACTGGCTCAAGGTCTGCGGCCTCGATCAGCGCGTCAACCAGCAGGTCTGCAACATCCGCGCCCGCGAGCTTCAGGTTGAAGGCGTTACGGTGGCGGCGCTTCAGATCATCGAGCAGGAAGGCGGTGAGCGCCAGATGGTGACGATCCTGCCGACCCGACTGCAAATCCCAGATGGTGTGCGCGGCCAGGTCGATGATGGGGCGCAGATCACCGGCGTATTCCGCATCTGCTACCCGCAAAACTGCTTTGTGGAGTTCGAGCCGAGCGACGCTGTCATCGAGTCGATGAAAGCAGGCGGTGAGTTCACAGTCACAGCTCTCAATGAGGCGGGCCGCGCAGTTCCGTTCTCTTTCTCGCTGTCGGGCTTTACCTCAGCCTATGACGGCGAGGGCTATGACTCGTCAGTGCTGATTGCCGCTGAGCAGGTGGCACGTCGCCGTTTGGCCGAGGCGGCCTCTACCCAGACGGATGCCCCGCCGTCCGACGATCTGCAGAACGCCCTGGAGCAGCGCGCACGCGAACTGCGCGAGCGCATCCAAAGCGAATAGGCATCAGGTACGATGCACCAAAAGAAAAGGCGGCCACTGGCCGCCTTTTCTGTCTTTCCTTGCAGGGCGCTGCGCTAATGGGCGACACCTGCGAAGATCAAATCGCCGTCCGGCCCCTCATAGAAGAACTCGGAAATCTGCGCGTTGCGCAGCGGCTGGTCGCTGTCTGCCGGCAGAAGGGTCTGCTCGGAGACATAGGCGACATATTCGGTCTCCTCGTTCTCGGCCAGAAGATGGTAGAACGGTTGGTCTTTCGACGGTCGAACGTCGGCTGGGATCGCCTCCCACCACTCTTCGGTGTTGCTGAACACGGGATCAACATCAAACACCACGCCCCGGAACGGATAAATGCGGTGTTTGACAACGTCCCCGATCGTGAATCGTGCTGTACGCATGGGCGTATCTCCTTCACGCACATAGCTAGGCTGGGTGCCGGTCAACTTCAAGCCGGCTAGCTTCACACCTTGTCACCATTCAGCCAGCGCCGTGTTTACAGACCGTAAACCTTAGCAAGCTCCGGATCGCGGTCGGCAAGCTGGCGGGCAAGATCGGCCAGCACCTTGGCCTGTTTCCAGGTCGCATCATCCTGCATTTTGCCATCAATCATCACAGCGCCAGTGCCGTCTGGCATGGCTTCGAGGATGCGCAAGGCAAAGGCGACCTCATCAGCAGGCGGGCTGAAGACTTCCCTGGCAATGTTGATTTGGCTGGGGTGCAGCGTCCAAGCGCCAGCGCAGCCCAGCAGGAACTCATTGCGGAACTGGGCCCGGCAGGCATCGGGGTCGGAGAAGTCGCCAAACGGACCATAGAACGCCTTGATGCCGGCCGCCATACAGGCGTCGACCATCTTCGCCATCGTGTAGTGCCACAAATCTTGTTGGTAGACGGCACGTGGAGCATCGGGGCCATCGGAGTCGGCCAGCACCACATAATCGGGATGACCGCCGCCGACACGGGTGGTCTTCATGCCGCGGGAAGCAGCCAGGTCCGCTGGCCCAAGGCTCATGCCGTGCATGCGTGGGCTCGCTGTCGCGATGGCTTCGACATTCTTCACGCTCTCTGCCGTTTCCAGGATGGCATGAATTTGGATCGGACGCGTCAAGGCGGCCTTGGCCTCCAACTGGGCCAGAAGTTGATCGAGGTAATGGATGTCCCAAGGACCCTCGACCTTGGGCAGCATGATCACATCCAGCTTGTCACCGACCTCCAGCACCAGCCGCGTGACATCATCGAGTACCCAGGGCGAGTTCAGGCAGTTGATCCGCGACCAGAGGCCCCTCGCGCCGAACTCATGCTTGCGTGCCAGTGTGATAAACCCGTCCCGCGCCGTTTCCTTTTGGTCTGCCGGGATCGCATCTTCCAGATTGCCCAACACCACATCGACCTTGGGGATCATGTCACCCAGCTTGGCCGTCACCTTCTCGATGTGCGGCGGGATGAAATGGATCATCCGCTCGACCCTGGCCGGCGGCTCGCGGTAGGGTTCTGGCGCGCCGATGGCCAATGGTTGGAAGAAGGCATGCGGAGTCTTGGTCATGTTCAGGTCTCAAATCGAAGGAGTTGGCGCACCTTGCCATGGTGCGGTGCACAAACCCAGCCACGCTTTGGTTGGACATGCTTTTGGCGCCTTCAGACCCGTCGAACCTCGCGCGACCATCGCCGGTGCGCCCACATCCATTCTTCCGGTCGCTCACGGATCCAAGCTTCGAACTGGCTATGGATTGCCTGCGTAACACGGGCCACATCGGCATCCTGATCGCCGGTGCGCTCAACCGACAATTCAAGCGCCTCCAGCGTATACCGCACGCGGCCAATCCGCTTACAGCGCATCACAACAAGGCGGGCATCGGTCCTGAGCGCCAGCAGCGCGGGCAGGGGTGTTGATGGCGCAAGCGCTCCAAAAAAATCAACCGCAACGCCCCGGTTGGCCTGTCGCTGGTCGGCAAGCATGCCGACGCCATAACCATCACGCAGAAGGCCGAACAGCCGTTTCATGGCGTGTGACCCTTTTGAGATCATACCAGCGCTGTAAATCTTTTCGCGCGACTGCAAGAGATCGGCTTCCAATCGGGCATTTTGCACCGACTGATAGAGACCGGCGATCCGCATGCCGGCGTTGGAGGCAGCTAGGCCAAACACTTCCCAATTGCCTGAGTGCATGGAGACGAAAATTGCACCACGCTTGCCTTCATCGGCTTGCCAGGCAGCAACCATTTCCGGTGATTCCATCGTCACCCGATCTGGTTCTGCAACAAGCTGGTCGAGCAACAGCCCTTCGGCAAAGGTCTGCCCAAGCCCGTCCCACATTGCTCGAACAATGCGCTCACGCTGATTGGCATCGAGCTCTGGCAGGCTGACCTCGATCTGCGCCAGCGCACGCGGATGGCGTTTGGTCCAGGGTGCAAACACCCGCCAGGACCAGCCAATCAGGCCGGAAGCGCGTTCCAGTCCCAGCGGGCGCAAAGCAGCGCGCAACAGCCGAATGGCGCCATAGGCGGTCTCCCGCGCGAAAGCGCGTTGAAAGCGTCGAAAGGAGGTTAGAAGGGTGGTCACGCGTTTGCGAAAGGCTGTTGTTACGGAGAGCGGGGCGGATTAGGCGGCACGTCCTACGTCGAGTTTGATCGCACCTCAAGCCGTGCTACCGCAAACAGGTTCCGCAGCTTCTTTCCCGACATGCAATGATCGAAATTCTGGCCCTCGTTGCCCCGTTCTTCGGGCTCATCTTCCTGGGGTACTTCTCTGGGCGCGCTGTCGCGATTCCCGAAGAGGGGTTGGGCTGGCTCAACTTCTTCATCGTCTACATGGCGTTGCCGGCACTTTTTTTCGACCTGCTGTCATCAACACCACTCGATCAACTCGAGGGCATTTCCTTCATCGTCATCACCACACTGTGCGCCTACATCGTCTACATGCTGGCAACGGTGATCGCGGTCATCCGTGGTGCGCCCTTGCCCGAGGCGGCGATGCAAGGCGTCGCCGGGTCTTACTCCAACATCGGCTATATGGGCCCCGGGCTCACGCTCTCGGTCCTTGGTGCGCCCGCTGCGGTGCCCACAGCGCTGATCTTCTGCTTCGACAACGCTTTGCAATTCACGCTGACGCCGATCCTGATGGCGCTCGGCGGCACGGCAAGGGAAAAGCCTTTACAGCTTGCTTGGCTGGTGACGAAGAAGATCATTACCCACCCGTTCATTGTTGCCAGTGCGCTTGGCATTGCAGCAGCGGCCATTGGGTTCCAAACACCTGGGCCGCTTCAGCGCATTATCGATTTTTTGAGCGGAGCCGCCGCGCCCTGCGCTCTGTTTGCCATGGGTGTCACCATTGCGCTTAGGCCGCTGACCCGGGTGCCGGTGGAGATTCCTTGGCTCTTGATCGTGAAGCTTGCCGTCCACCCGCTTCTGATCTGGCTCGCCCTTTCCTGGGCGGGCAATTACGACCCAATCTGGGTTTACACCGCGATCCTCATGGCGTCGCTGCCGCCGGCCCTCAACGTGTTTGTCATGGCGCAGCAATACAATGTCTGGGTCGAGCGAGCCTCCTCCATGGTTCTGGTGGGCACGCTTGTTTCCGTCGGCACGCTAACGGTGATGATTTTGCTGGTGACTGGTGGGCATATCCCCGCCGACCTGTTCCCTTAGGAGGTTCTAGGCCGCGCGCTTGCGGAACGCGTCGGCCATCCGTCCAATGGAACCGCCAAGGCTGAAAGGCTCCAGCCCGGCGACCATAAGGCCCTTCTTCAATGCCGGCGACATGCGTGCCGCCGTCATCGCCACCGCCCGGCCAAGCTGAACGGCGGGATTGTCTGTCAGAAGCGAGCGGTTGAGCGCATCGACACCATAGGTGCGGGCCCAGACATCGGCCCGCCGGCGGGCGCTGTAGCGCGAAGCAATTAGCATTGAGCGCGGGTTTTGGCCCTCTTTCAAAGCCTCACCAATCACGCTGGCCGCCTCGCGCGCATCACGGATGGAGAGGTTGAGTCCCTGCGCACCAATGGGTGGGAAGGCGTGCGCCGTTTCGCCAACCAGAAACACGCCATTGGCGGCAAAGGCTTTCGCGACCAGGCCCTCCAGAGGCCATAGCTGAACCGGGCCTTCAAGCTCCAGTTCACCGAGCAGGAACTGGCTGCGCTTCTCCAGGAACCGGCTGGCATCCTCGATTGAGAGTTTGCCGACCTTTGCCGCGTCGTCCGGTGCTAGGGCACAGACGAAACTTGACCGATGGCGATCATCTCGATCCTCCAACGGTACGAACGTGAAAGGCCCCGTCTCGGTATGGAACTCGGTTGAGATGTTTTCATGTGGCTTGGTGTGGCGGACATTTCCGACCGCAGCGGTTTGCGGGTAGGACCAGCGCCGCACATCAATGCCAGCGGCCTGCCGCGCTGGAGAATTGCGCCCGTCTGCAGCGATCACCGTCGTGGTGTGCAGCACCGTACCATCGCCGACGGTCACCTTGATGGTCTCGCAGGACAGATCATAGCCCGCGACGAGGCCCTCAAAGCTCTCAATCTCGGGGCGATCCACCACCGCGCCGTGCAGCAGCGCATTCAGGTGTGCATTGGGGCAGTTGAGGCCAAAGGCCGCTCGACCAATTTCACCAGCCTCAAAGGAAATGGCGGGCGCGCGGACCAGACGACGAGTTCCATCGAGTAGCCGCATGGTCATCAGCGGCGTACCGATCTCCGCCAGTCCTTCCGATAACCTGTAGCCCTCCAGTGCATCGATGGAGGGGCCGAGCAGCGCTGTCGTGCGCTCATCGGCTTCGTTGATTGGCGGGCCGATCAAAGCCACCTTCAAGCCCGCATCGTGCGCCGCAAGGGCCGCGATCATACCGGCCGGCCCGCGGCCGGTAACGATGACATCGAAAACTGCTCTGCTGTCGGACATACGGTTGCTCCCGAACCTCTCCCGTCCTACCTGAAGCGCCAACCCCTTGCGGTCACTGCGGCATCCTGCCGATCTGGCCGCTGCCATCCATTCTCACGAGGTCTCTATGAGCACGCCAACCGAACGCATTGTCATCCATCAGACCGGTGGGCCGGAAGTGTTGCAATGGGAATCCGCAGCACTGCCTGATCCCGGTCCAGATGAGATCGTCGTTGAGCACGCCGCCATTGGCCTCAACTACATCGACGTCTATTTCCGCACTGGGCTCTACCCAGCCCCTAGCGGCATTCCGTTTACGCCCGGCCATGAAGGCGCCGGCAAGGTCGTGGCCATTGGCGCTGAGGTCGACACTGTCGCGGTCGGCGACCGCGTTGCCTATGTCGGCCCGCTCGGCAGTTATGCCCGCCACCGCATCATCAAGGCGGCGATTGCCGTGAAGCTGCCCGATGCCATCAGCGATGAATCCGGCGCGGCAATGATGCTGAAGGGCATGACGGCGCGCTATCTGCTGCGCAAAAGCTTCCCCGTCAGCGAAGGCAAGATCGCGCTGTTTCACGCAGCCGCCGGCGGCGTTGGCCTCATCGCCGGGCAATGGATGAAGCACCTTGGCGTCACGGCCATCGGCACGGCGGGCTCGGACGAGAAATGCGCGCTCGCCAAGCAGCATGGCTACACCCATTGCATCAACTACCAGACCCAGAATTTCGCCGAGGAAGTTGCGAAGCTGACCGACGGCGGCAACTGCGATGTCGTCTATGATTCCGTTGGCAAATCGACCTTCATGGGATCGCTCGATTGCCTCAAACCCTTCGGTACGTTTGTCTCTTTCGGCAACGCCTCCGGCCCAGTGGAAGCCTTCGATTTGGGGCTGCTCTCTCAGAAAGGCTCGCTCTACATCACGCGTCCGACGCTGTTCGCTCACATCGCAACCCGCGCCATGTTGGAGGAAACGGCCGGCGACCTGATCGACGTTGTCACCTCCGGTGCTGTCACCATCCCGGTCTCCCAGCGTTTTGCCCTCAAAGATGCCGCCGAGGCGCACCGCGCCCTGGAAGCACGGGCCACCACCGGTGCGACCATTTTGTTGCCAAACACGTAAGCAGTGTGACCTGCCGAAGCGCTTTCCTGCACAGCTTTTAGGCGGATTTCGAGGGGGCAGACATTGCCGCCTCAATCATTCGCCTTTTAAAGTGCCAGATGTGGCGCGTGCCTGGGCATGCCCAACCTTTAAGCTCGGCAGTTTGCCGGCTCGGGGAGGGGTTGGAGCAAAACCCCGGCCAGCATGCAGGGTGACACGGACTTGCACACCGAATCGGGCAACACTGACCCACTCTTGGCCGTCGATGGCCTGACCAAATCGTTTGGCGCGCTGATCGCGGTCAACAACGTCGATATGGCCATCGCCAAAGGCTCGATCCACGCGCTTTTGGGCGAGAACGGTGCCGGCAAGTCAACGCTGGTCAAAATGCTCTACGGCACGCTTCAGCCTGATGCCGGCCGCATCCTCATCAATGGCAAGCCGGAAACCGTTGCCTCGCCCAACCATGCCCGCGCACTCGGCATTGGCATGGTGTTCCAGCATTTCTCACTGTTTGAATCGATGACGGTGGCCGAGAACATTGCCCTTGCGCTTGACCACAAGCCAACGCCCGATCAGGTGAAGGCCGAACTCACAGACTTCGTTGCCCGCTACGGCTTGGCGGTCGATCCTGACTCGACTGTCGGCGACCTTGATGTCGGTGTGCGCCAGCGCGTGGAAATCCTGCGCGTCCTCCTGCAAAAACCGTCGCTCGTCATCCTGGATGAGCCGACATCCGTGCTGACCCCCCAGGAGGCCGAGCAACTGTTCGGCGTGCTGCGCCAGCTTGCTAGCGAAGGCAAAAGCATCCTCTACATTTCCCACAAGCTTGATGAGGTGCGCGCGCTTTGCGACGACGCCACGGTGATGCGTCACGGCAAGGTCGTCGCCCGCACCGATCCGCGGGAGGAAAGCTCCGCCTCGCTTGCCCGCGCCATGGTCGGTTCTGACGTTACCGACGCTGTACGCACCCACCGTGCACTGCCCGCCGACGCTCCGCTGATGCTGGAACTTAACCAGGTGGAGTATGAGCCGGGTTCCTTGTTCGGTATGGCGCTGAAAGACATCTCGCTTCGCGTTCATGCTGGCGAAATCCTCGGCATCGCCGGCGTTGCCGGAAACGGCCAGAAAGAACTGTTCGACGTTCTGTCCGGCGAGGCGCTGGTCGATCTGGATTCTGTGCGCATTGAGGGCCATCCGGTTGGCAAACTGCCCATCGCCAAGCGCCGCGAGCGCGGCGGTGCCTTTGTGCCCGAGGAGCGGGCAGGGCACGCCTCCGTGCCTGCCATGGCACTCAGCGAAAACGCGCTTATCACCCGCAAAGCGCCAGAAGACGGCACGGTGGGCGCGCTGGGCGTGATGAAGTTTGGCGCGATCCGCAAACTCTCCGAGACCATTCGCGATGCGTTTGATGTGCGCTCGGCCAAAGGCGACCCGGCGGCCTCCACTCTGTCTGGCGGCAATTTGCAGAAGTTCGTGGTCGGCCGTGAGCTTTCACGCAAGCCGCGCATTCTGGTCGTCAACCAGCCAACCTGGGGCGTCGATGCTGCCGCCGCGAGCTTTATCCGAACCGGCATCATGGACCTTGCTGATCAGGGGTCAGCGGTGATCGTCATCAGCCAGGACTTGGATGAACTCTTACAAATTTCCGACCGCATCGCCGTGCTGTCCCACGGCTATCTGTCCGAGCCTCTAGACGCCGCCAATGTCACGCTGGAACAGCTTGGCCTCTTGATGGGGGGTGATGGCGGCGCGCCTGCATCCGGCCCAGAAGCCGCTAACACCGCCGGCATGGAGCGCTCCGATGCAGCTTGAACTCGTCAAGCGCGATGCCCCCTCGGCCACCATGCTACTTGCGGCACCGTTTCTGGCCATCGGCCTAACGCTGCTGACGTCTGGCATCCTGTTCGCCCTCATGGGCTTCAACCCGTTTGAAGCGCTCTACGAGTACTTCATCTCACCTTTGACCGAGCTCTGGTCGGTCCATGAACTGCTCTTGAAGGCCGGGCCGCTGATCCTGATCGCGCTGGGGCTTGCCGTTTGTTACCGGGCCAATGTCTGGAACATCGGCGCGGAAGGCCAGTTCACGATGGGGGCGGTGTTCGGTTCCATTCCGCCGATCCTCTTTCCAGAATGGACGGGCCCGCTGACGCTGCCGACCATGCTGGTGCTCGGCATCATTGGCGGCGCGCTCTATGGCAGCATTCCCGCGCTTTTGAAGGTGCGCTTCCGCGCCAATGAAATCCTGACGTCGTTGATGCTCGCCTATATCGCGCTCCTGATCTTGGACTATCTGGTGCGCGGGCCCTGGCGCGATCCCGGTGGCTTCAACTTCCCCGAATCCCGCAACTTTTCCGACGAGCAGTCCTTGCCCGTCATCGTGGAAGGCTCCCGCCTGCATCTTGGCATCCTGCTGTCTTTCTTGATGGTGCCAGTGATGTGGTTCTTCATGAGCCGCACGCTGGCCGGCCACGCGTTCAAAGTGGTCGGTGAAGCACCCCGCGCAGCGCGCTTTGCTGGCTTTTCATCCTCAGCGCTCGTCTATGGCTCTTTGATCTTGTCGGGCGCGCTGGCTGGTCTTGCAGGGATCATGGAGGTCGCTGGGCCAATTGGCGAACTGCGCCCCACCATTTCGCCCGGCTATGGCTTCACCGCCATCATTGTAGCCTTCCTGGGTCGCCTGAACCCTTGGGGCATTCTGATGGCCGGCTTGCTTTTGTCGCTGTCATTTCTAGGTGGCGAGGCAGCTCAAATCACGATCGGCCTCTCCGATAAAATGGCACGCGTGGTCCAAGGCTTACTTTTGTTCTTCGTGCTGGGCTGTGACACGCTGGTGCGTTACCAGATCCGCTTCTCTTCTGGCGCACCCAAGGCTGCCGAGCAAAGCGCCGCGCCCGCTGCACCTGCTACCCAGGGAGCTGGCGATGCTGCTTGAGGGCATTCTGATCACCATCGTCGGCGCGGCGACGCCGATTGTCTTGGCGGCCATCGGCGAACTGGTTGTCGAGCGCTCCGGCGTTCTCAACCTCGGCGTTGAGGGCATGATGATCATGGGCGCGGTCTGCGCCTTTGGCGCGGCGCTTGCCACCGGCAACCCGTATGCCGGCATCGTTGTCGGCGCGGCCGCAGGCGTTGGCATGGCCCTGCTGTTCGGTTTGTTCACCATCTATCTGGCCTCCAACCAGGTCGCGACCGGTCTGGCGCTGACGCTGCTCGGCCTTGGTCTTGCCGGTCTCATCGGCGAGGATTTTGTCGGCACGCCAGGGGTTCGCTTGGAAGCGATCACCATCCCAGGGCTTTCGGCCATCCCGTTCATCGGGCCGGCGCTGTTTGATCGCGATATCCTGGTTTACCTGAGCTTCGCGATCGTCGCCGGCGTTGCCTATGTCATGTTCCGCACTCGCGCCGGTCTGGTTTTAAGGGCGACTGGCGAGAACGCGGAGGCATCGCACGCGCTGGGCCGCGATGTTCGGCTCATCCGCCTCGCCGCCGTTGCCTTTGGCGGTGCCTGTGCCGGCCTTGGTGGTGCTTATCTTTCGCTGGCGCTGACCGCCCAATGGACCGAAGGGATGACAGCTGGCCGTGGCTGGATCGCGCTTGCTATCGTCGTCTTCGCCACCTGGCTGCCGGGCCGTTTGCTCGTGGGCGCCTATCTGTTCGGCGGGGTCATCATTCTGCAACTCCACGGCCAGGCGCTTGGCATCAACGTGCCGCCGCAGGCCATGACCATGATGCCCTATCTCGCCACGATCATTGCGCTGGTTATTCTTTCACGCAATCAGGCGCTTATGCGCCGCAACACACCGGCCGCCCATGGCCGGGCCTTTGTTCCCGACCGCTAAATTCGAATGGACCCGGCGGTGGTGATGGCTCCACCACCGGGTGCCCCCATCAACCCGCCATCACCACCATCTGAAAAGGATGCCACGATGAAAAAAGTGACGTCATCTTTGTTGGCGCTTGGTACCGCAGCTGCCCTGTCCTTGGGCGTCGTTGCCACAACCCAGGCCGACGACGAGACAATCCCGGCCGCCTTCGTCTATGTCGGCCCGGTCTCCGGCCACGGTTGGAGCTACGCTCATGACCAGGCGCGCCTGGCTATGGAAGCCGAACTCGGCGACATGGTCGAGACGACCTATCTTGAAAGCGTGTCGGAAGGCGCCGATGCCGTGCGCGCCCTTGAGCGGCTGGCTCGTGCCGGCAACGACATCATCTTCGCAACCTCGTTCGGTTACATGGAATCGGGCGGCGAAGTCGCCGAGCGTTTCCCTGATGTGAAGTTCGAGCACGCAACCGGCTACCAGTCGGGGGAAAATTTCGCCAACTACAATGGCCACTTCTATGAAGGCCGTTACGTGTTGGGCAAAATCGCTGGCCTGGAAACCGAGAGCAACACCATCGGCTACATCGCGTCCTACGCGATCCCCGAAGTTATCTCCGGCATCAACTCTTTTATGCTCGGCGCCCAGTCTGTGAACCCGGACGTGGAAGTGAAGATCATCTGGGTGAACACCTGGTACGATCCGCCGCGCGAAGCTGAAGCCGCCACCGCGCTGATGGACCAGGGCGCTGATATTCTTGTCCAGCACACCGCCTCCACCGCACAGCTCCAGGCTGCTCAGGAGCGTGGCCTGCGTGGCTTTGGCAACGACTCTGACATGGGCGCGTTTGCACCCGATGCGCAGCTCACATCCATCGTCAACAACTGGGCACCCTATTATGTGGACCGGGTTCGCGCCGTCGCTGATGGCACCTGGGAAACCGGCTCGGCCATGGGTTCGATGGAGTCCGGCATGGTTCAGATGGCGCCGTTCGCCAACATGGCACCTGAGACGCAAGCCGTGGCCGAAGAGACCATGGCCGGCATCATCGCTGGTGAGATCCACCCCTTCACGGGCCCAATCTACAATCAGGATGGTGAGTTGGTTGTTGCCGAAGGCGAGCAGGCTCCGCTCGACATGATCCTGGGCATGAACTTCTACATCCAGGGCATCGACGACGCCTATCCCAACTAATCGGTCCGGATCGGTCCGGTCGTGAGACCTGCAAGGTCCGGAACCGGAACGGTCTGAGACGGAAACGAGACAAGACGAAACGGGCCGGGAGGCATGTCCTGGCCCGTTTTTTGTGGCGGTTTGTTTGCAATCAGTTGACGAGGAAGTCGCTGTAGCGACGCGTATAGCTTGCGCATAAACTGTTGTTTTCACAGGCGGACATACCGCCCTTGTCGGCCATGAAGGCCTCCATGGCACCCTGCAAATCAACACCGTAGCTCTCTAAGATACCGCTTGCCGTGCTGCAGAACCCGCCTGTTACCACGCGCGGATCGAGCCGCAGTTCGCAGTCCGCAATCAGACCCAGCCAGTCACCATGCGCCTGCCGAAGTGGTTCATAGGCGTCCAAAAACCCTTGAGAACCAGTGCCTTGCGGCCAGGCGATGCGCGAGCCGACACCAAGATCATTGACGTCGCCAAAGATGACGTCGTGGTTGTAGGCGCGCTCATCACGTTCCGGCACGCCGGTGAAGTCGCCGCTAACCCATTCAAAATCATTGGAAAAATCACGCACGGCCTGCGGCGCCAGCGAGCCATGGCCGCGAAGGGAACTGACGATGGCTTCCACATAGCTCGCCGCGCGGATGTTCGCCGCATCGGCATCTGCGATCTGTCCCTGCCAGGCGCTCTGAACGTAAAAGTTCAAGCCGATCAATGGGATAAGCGCGGCGCCTGCAATCCAGAACCGCTTCTTGATGGCCAGCCAGATCACCAGCGCTGTCAGCGCCAGCATCGGGATCGCCATCCACCAGACGCCGGTCTGCAACACGACAGCATAACTCTGAAAGAACCGGAACAGGAACAGCCCAGCCAGCGCGATCGCGCCCAAAATGAGAAAGCCGCGGAAGAAATACAAAACCGTGCCCGATGTGGGCAGGGGAGGGATAACGATCAGCATGAAAAGCCCCGCACATGACGCAAACGGCAGGCCGAATACCAACTGCGCCTTAAAGCCCGTTCAAACCCTTGCGAACAATTTGATGGAAGGTAGTCGAGCATCGGTAAGACACCTTGCCAAGGGCACGATTTAGCGCCAAAAGCACGGCACGCGGAGAGGTGGCCGAGCGGTTTAAGGCACCGGTCTTGAAAACCGGCGTGCGGGCAACCGTACCGTGGGTTCGAATCCCACCCTCTCCGCCATTTCTTTTTCACCATCCCCAATCGCCGCTAAAGCCTTGAACGGACTGGTGGTTTTGGCGGTTCGAAAACCCTGATTTCGCAAGTACGGCAGTGGCGCTGCAAAGACCAGTTTCAATAGGGTCTTCCGGTGCACCGGGTTATCAGAAGCCCAGAGATTCTGGGGGTTTGCGAGAAACGCCAACGCGGTTCGAAAACTCGTGCCGAAGTCTCTGGCGCTTTCTGGCTTTTTAGCCAGATTTTCAGTGATTAGCGCTTTTTCAGCGTCCAGCTTCTCCAACTCGGTCTCATAGGTCTTTATCGCTGCAGCGCTGTTGGTCTCAATCAATCGGTTGGTGACCCTGCCAATGCTCGCGTTGATGCTCGTAAGCGCTTTTCGCTGTTCCTGAATCTTAGAGTGGAAGCCTTCAATACGGGCATTCCAGATATCCCGAAACATGAGAGCCACAGCTGACATGACTCCTGCGCTCGGTGTCATCTGTTTGATCAGCGCGTCAAACTCGCCTTCGATCACGTCCTTGCGGATCGAATTGCGGCGCTGATCGCAGCCTTTGTTGAAGCACTCGTTATAGGGATAGGTCTTGCTGCGCCCTTTGGCGTGATAGGCCGTCAAGGGATGACCGCAGGAGCCGCAAGTGACAAAGCCCCGCAACGGGAACTCTGCGGCATTGTCAGCCCTCTGTGGGACTGGTGCCCGCTCTTGCAGACGCTCCTGAATGCGCTGGAACGTCTCCCAGGAGATCAGCGCTTGGTGTTTGCCTTTGGTCAGCGGCACCTCCCAGGGTTCATAGGCATAGTAGCCTGCATAGATTTTGTTAGTGAGCATGTTGGTGATGCGCTGCGGGTGAATGGCTCCGCTCTTGTCTCGCTGGAAAATCGGATGCGGCTCTAAGAAACGCTTCACTTCCGCCTGGGTTTGAAACCGTCCTGTCGCGAACCCTTCTAAGGCTTCCTGGATCAGGCTGGCCGTGGGCTCATCGCGCACGATCATCTTACCGCTGTGGCCTTTGACGCTGGCATAGCGGTAACCGGTGGGCACCCAGAAGGCATAATAGCCGTTCAACAGCCGCGCCTTCATCCGATTGACAACTTGCTCGCCGTTCTTCTGGCGTTGGTGCTGTGAGACTGATGCCAGCATGTTCTCGACAAGCTGGCTATCGCTGTCGTCGCCAAATTCGATGGATGGGCTTTCAAGCTTCGCCCCAACCGAACCGATAGCGCTGCGCAGCTTCCAATGTGCTTCGATACCTCTGGCGATACGTGAGATATCATCGATCAGAACGACAGGCTCCAGGTCTCGGTTCTTACGCAACCAAGTGAGCATCGCTTTAATCGCCGGGCGATCCACAATACCGCCCGACACACCCTCATCGCGAAAGACGCTGGCGACCTCATGGCCTTTGAAGGCTGCAAACTCCCTGCAACGTTGCTCCTGGGACGCCAGACCATCGCCCTTCTTCAATTGCGCCTTGGATGAAACGCGGGTGTAGATGACGGCAATGCTCATCGGGCCTCCTCTTGCTTGTCCTGTTGTCCTTTTGGTTGGTGATAATCTTCCGATCCTAGCGCAACGGCCTGTTCGAACGCATCAAATGCGCTACACGCAATGGCCAGATGCTGGGGGTAATTTGCGGGTGATGTCAGCGCCTGATCAACGAGCGTCTCTGTGATCGCCCAGAGATCGCGCAAGAGTTCGTCCTCCTGCGCCTGTGAAAGCCCCAGCGGGGCCACATGCGAGCGGTAACGCTCCAAGTCAAATGTCATAAGAATGCCTTTCCCATGCGGCCCCGCCGTGCCGCTGTTGGGATCGGTGAGCCGCAGATTATGCGGTTGATCGAAATGCCTGAAATAAACGCGCCAAAGCATCCGCTTGGGCCGATCACCGGCGAAAGACGGGGCAGAAAGAAGACGCAACTGTAGGTATATGTTCCTACTTTGTTCTATATTTTGTCTGAGGTCAAGAACAATCGAGGGCAAAGGCAACAGGCGTTCACCGCCTACAGCTTTGGCCTTAAGCACAACGATAGACATAGCGCTCTCCTGCGATCTCCGTTTGTGTGTAGTCGACTGACAGGTCCCGCGCCATGGCGTCATAGTCCAGGTAACAGGCAAGTCGCTCGGGGATATCGCCGAACAGTCCCTCTTCGACGAATTGTTCGGCAAGCGCGCTCAAGCTCTCAGCGTCATGAATATCCAGATCAAGATCACACGGATCATCTTCCACCTGCTCAGCGGAGTAGCCGCATTCACTAACCGCAATAACAAAGCGGGTCTTTTGGTCATCGTTCCATTCTGCTGCCTTCTCGAGAAACGCAGCGAAATTGGCTTGGCTGAGGCGCCATGCAGATGCCAAGGCGCAGTCGATCCGCTCGCCTTCGATGAACTGAATCTCGTACTCTTCGACCAGGTCACCGCACCGGTTGCGATTGGAGCTAGTCCTCGCCTCATATTCGCTGATTGAACTGAAAAAGAAGCCGGTGGCGCTGATGTCGTAGGGCTGGGCGTAGAGTTTGATGGTCATTGCTGTTCTCCTTCCAATGAAAAGTGGGTTGCACATGCAACCCTTGGCCTTCGCCGAGAACGGGGGTGCAAACGGAAGGAAAAACCGGCGAAAGAGCCTCTTCTTTGTTGGGGGAAACCTTTAGGGGGTCCCGACAAAGAAAGGGTCTGTTCGATCTGTTTTTGCTGAAGTGCGCCGGGGGCAGAGCCCTAAGTGTTTGTTGGGTTGCTAGCGCTCTTATCGAAACCCGAACCGATTAGTAGCAGCTCACCGCTGGTCGCGGTCGCGGTCGATTCGATGCACAAGTGCCGAGTTGAGACGTTCAGCTAGGCCCTTGCCGTGGACGTGGAGACCAATTTCATCGAGAGGGTTATCATCAGTCGCGCTTTGCGACCCCCAATTGAAACTGGTGACAACAACATCATCGTTGTCCCAGTAGAGGGCTTTTGCATGAAACATTGGTGATTTAGGAGGCGACTTCTCCATGGACACTCGACCCTGGAGTCGTTCTTGAGCGGCTCGAGTGTGACGTTTTTTTACTGGTCCTGTTGGCAATGAATAGTACGTTCTAACATCCTCGATACGCTCTCCGGCAATCTGCGCCGGATCAAGTAAATTTTGGGCCATGGGCGCACCTAGTTTGTGCGTGAGACAAACGAAGCGAAATTTCGCGTCGTGCGCAGCACGACGCAACAAGGGCAGATGGTCCTGCGCTGCCAAAATTGAAATGCGCGACTTCACAGCCCCAGGCGGCGGGTTCGGGCTTGCCAACCTAGGGCGCGGTTGCAAAAGACGCCATTGCATCGCCTGCATCGCATCACGTGATCCACGAGCTGTCGACAAACTAGAAGAAACAACACGTAAAATCTCCAAACAACCTGCCACCGATCTAGCGGCTCTTAGCTCGAAAGATAGTTCGTGGGCATGGAATGGTGATTGCAACCAATTGCACGAACCCAGCAGCGCGCGAGCACCGTCGGCTCCATCATCTGCCAGAACCAACTTTGGATGGCTTCGTTCGGATTCTGCGTGTGCTGCGACGGCAACACCAGGGCTGTTCAGTCGGCGGCCAAGATCATGCAAGGCGCTGGCGTGTCTATGATCGCTGTCTAGTGCCGATCCGAAGAAAAGGTGTATCCTAACCCCCCTTTTGGATGCCCTTTCGAGAGCGGACCACACTCGGACCTGGCCTTGATCGGCTTTAGGATCATCTTGCTTTGCGACGAAGGTCGAAAGAATGAAAATATCTTGGCGAGCGGCATCCAAAATTGCCTCCAGCCTTTCCAAATGCTCGGTCCCGCCAAATACGAACTGATCGAAGTCGACCCACGTTGATATAGGCTCGTCGAGAGACTTTGCGTTCGCAGGCTGACTTTGCTTAGCCTTTGGCTTTTCCCCTGTCTCGACATAGTTTGAAATCAAAGATCGGAGCGAGCTACTTGCACCGTCGGGAAAAATGCCTTCTTTGGCTTTGTCCAAGTCTATCTGGATAAACCGCCGATCAAACACAGAATGTAAACGCTTTACACCGGCAAAGCTCTCTCCAGGACGAAGAGAGCTCGACAACAATGAAAGAATACCCTCTTCCATTGCTTCGTCGGTTTCTTCCGCGTCGTTAGGATATGACACTTTGACAACTCGGGGTGGCAGGTGCAGGGGGTGTACCGTTGTGACATCGCGGCGCCGGAAAATGGATCCGCCGACAAGGTCAAACAACATGCTGATCCTGATTTCCCGCTGACTTTCTCGTTCAGGCAAAGCTCTTCCGGCTTCCACATGCTTCTGGGCCGCCTCTGTAATGGCGAGTGTGGGAGTAGAAGCAAATCGCAACTCAAGAAGGCCAAACCTCATCAGGCGCGACACTGCGGCCTGCACGAATTGATGGTCGACTTTTAAGTCCACTGCGACTGAGTTCGTAGTTCCTGGTCTGTTACGAAGTGCCAAAAGGACTGCTTCTTCCAGAGGACTCCATCCCCAAGTGCGCACAATCACTGCTCGTGCACGGTACCAAGTTGCCGGAATAAGGAGGTTCATATTTGAACCGATCCCTGCTCGTCGCAGGGAACAATCGAAACAGCACCAGCGTTCGCATAGAGACTGTCGAGATTCTGAAGCATCGCGTCGAGAAATTGAAGCGGCCCTGCATTCTCTCCACCTGGGTCATGGCCAGAAACGGCGTTTCTCAAGAAGCGAATAGAAGTAGCCAGAACCAACTTGTGGCGCGCTCGACTGAGCAGAACGTTCATCCGTCTTCGGTCACTTAAGAAACCAAGTGCGCCAGGACCAACTCGGTCATTGTTGCGGACCAAGCTCGCTATCACGATGTCGGCTTCACCACCTTGAAAGCCATCGACAGTATAAACAAACTCGCCATCTTTCTTCGGGCTCTCGAAGCCTGAAAGCGTTTGATTTTTCGGATCAATCAGCGACGACAACAAAGTGCGCAGGTGACTGCACTGGGCTTTGAACGGGCTGAGTATTGCTAGCGTCACCGGTTGCCCGACGCCCACTGCTGGAGTGAACTCCTTAAGAGCGTACATTACCGCTTTTGCCTCAGCTTTATTGCGACGCGATGTTCCTACCCGGTCTTCAAACGCTCTTTTTCGAGTAATGCTAAGTGATGGTAGGTCGAGCACCGTAATTGGCGCTGAGAATGCTGATCGGCTTGTTCTGACCGTTGATCTGCGATTTCGGGTAGCTTCAGACGTCTCGAGTTTGCCGTCATAGAATGTACTGGACGCCAACGCGCAGATAGTTGGATGCATACGGCTTTGCTCAATTAGCTGTGATACAGGTTTTGGCCCAGTCACCGGACCTTTTTCCTCTGCCCGCTCAGCGATTTCTCTGAATGGCTGCTCAAACCGAGCAGCTGCCGCCAGAACATCTGTCTGAAGGCTTTTGTCCTTTGCCAATGCTTCAAGGCTAAGGTTCACTTCATTCGGCAAGTCGAGAAAGGTGTCTGCCAACTCGTTGGCATCTTCCATCAACGCGGCGGCTGCCTCTGGTTGATAAAAACGTGCTCGTTGTTCTGCATCAAAAGGGGCAAGTTGATGGTGATCGCCAATAAGCAGTCTACGACTGCCAAGAAGGAGTGGTCCGATCAATTCAGAGCCGGTCGCCCTCGCAGACTCTTCGACAATAACCCAATCGAACCGCTCACCATCGGCTATCATCTCTTCAATTGCAAAAGAGTTTGCGGTCGCTAGCGTGACATCGGCGCTTCGTAATATCAGATGGTCTGTGTCTCGGAGTAGCGCCTCCGCTTGGGCATTATCGTCTCGGTAAGTCGGATCTATCGCTTGTTTGGCGACAGTTAAACGAGGGCTCAGTGCTGGATCCGTGTCGCCGTCTATTAACGCTGCCAGCAGAGACCTTGTATCCTGTCTGAGCTGAGTCTGTTGACTCCCGCCATCTTGACGCTCAATCCGGACAATAACTCGATCCTTTTCAGCTAAGTAGCTGACCAGTTTCTGATGCATATCAGTCAAGGCGTCGTGGTTCTGGGCGGTAATGAGAATTCGCGAACTCGGCGATTCCTGCAGAATACTGCCAACCAAACGGGACACCAGGAACGTTTTCCCGACACCAGGTGGGCCAACAACCAAGTCTAAGGAATGCCCTTTCTTGATTGCTGTCCAGGCCGACGCTTTGGATGTCTCCAGTTCCGCTGGGGGTTCGCCAGGATTGCTAGTAGTTCGAATCTGCTCGTCTAGGTCGACGCTGTTCGGGTCGTTCAAGGCAAGCAGGAGGTCAAGGTTTCCCCGGGCTGAAACTATGTTTGAAAGACGCCGTCTTATCGCGCTTTCTGTACCAGCGGCAGGGCGAGGCCGGAGAACAACGTCCCGTTCGGCAGGAAGGTTGCCGTCAACTTGAAACAAGTAGAGGCGACGTCCTTTGTCATCCTCGGGTTTGAGGAAAGACACGGATAGGGATGTCTGGCCATGAAAAAACGCATCCGACAAAGACAGCGTCCAGTCAGTAGTACCATCATCAAATGCGAGTTCTCGAGATAGGCTTTCGCGAGTAGGTTGTCGCCCAAGCTTTCGTCGCCAATCATCCCTGTTTCTGTCGATTCGTGGTGCGAGGCGCACTACGCCGCTCTTCTTTGTATCAACAATTTCAACGGGATAGTGCCGCAAGCGGCTGGTGAGGAGCGAAAAGACCTCTGACAGGATCAGCGCGTGCCAGGGCGGCGGGTCCTCAAGCACTATATCGCTTGATGTACGATGGACCGCTTCTAGCCAAGAGGAGGCTCCACCACCCGATCGAGCTACTCTATCGCGAGCGTCTTTACGGTTGTTGTCAATATAGATGCGCGCACTTGCTAGCTTGGCGTCGATAGTTGCGTCGTTCAGCCTGCGCGAGCGGAGTTCTGTTATCCGCCCCAAGCGACTGTCATTTCTATCCGTTTGAACAGTGTAGGTCGCTTGGTCGGAAAAAATCATAACCCTGTCCGACCGGCCCTTTGGATCGCTGCGCAGCAGAGGCTGATTTTTCGTCAAGTCATCAGACAGGAACTCAAATAGACCATTCGAAATCTGGCCTGTGCCGTTTCTGAGTTTCAACAAAGCCAAGCCTTTTCGTGCGACCTCGCCGTCAGGAAACAGAACCAGTTCGTGCCTTTCGCTTGACCCGACGCGCTCAAGTTCCAGGCATAGCTCTTCGATTTCGAGCGCCATCGCTGAACCATCGATGTGAGCGAACTGGGCTGGCCGCCTTAATCGGTCTAACAGCCTTTGCTCACTAGGGAGTAGGACGGTGCCATTCTGTTCGTCGTTGCCCAGTAATTTGGCCGCGACGGATCCTAGGTCCGTCCAGTCACGCCGAAGCGAAACCACGCTGCCGGTTTTAAGTAAGCTTGCAGAAGCCCCGCTGGTGGTACCGACATGGACAGATCCTTCGTAACCACCGAGCTTGAACTCGGGCGGGCTAATGCTCTCAACAAAAACTGCGGCTTCGTCTATGCCGCCGTGTACGATATCTGCAGCGTGTAGATATCCAAGAGCACGCGATAAGCTCGCTATCGCACGCCATATTGACACTCGACCAAGGGTCGTCTTCGCCCGGTTAGCCAGTTGCTTTTGTGATGAGGTTGATAGCTGTTGAAGTGGAAACCCCGATGCTGCAAACCGCAAGCCAATTTCAGCATCATCCTCAACAATATCGATAAGCGGTACGAGCACGTCCTTTGCGATACTTCGCGCCAGCACACCCCTAATTCGACGAACGACTGCTTCCAACAGGCGCCTTAGGTCGATGTCGATGTCAGAACCTGTCTTCGGAAAAAGGCACAACGTGTACTCTTCTCCATCATCCTTCCCTACCGCCTGCCAACGTCGAGCTGACCAGCCAATGCGATCTGCTTTCTGGGCTCGGTCCATATCAAACCGATCATCAAGCGATGGCCTGCCGTGTTTTGATCTACCTGCGCTCATTTAGCCAAATGCAAGTTCGAGGGCGGAGTTCGGTACGACGCGATTCTTATATCCGCCCAGATGACTTGATGCGCAACCAACAGAATTTGTTACGCAGCTCACTCGGGAAATCGCTATACAACGGATAATCTGCTGGACGTATTGATAAACTGATTCGGGATCAGGTCGTGATTGGTTTGGAGAGCATTCTAACTTACTTCAATGCCATCAAGACCGCTGTCGACACCTTGCGCGGCCTGAAGTCGTTAAGGAGTGACCCAAAGGGCAAAGCTGCGCTCGAAACTTTAGAGGAAGCGCTATTAGATGCGCGCGCTCTTGCGGGAGAAGCCCAACTGCGTGAGCTGGAGCTACACGCAAAGCTGCGAGAGTTGCAGAATCAAGTCGATGAGTTGAATTCACGACACTTCAAGCTCGATGGGTATGAGGAAGTCCCGTATGGAAAAGGAAAGTCAGCCCTGAGGCTTAAGTCAAGTAGCGGGACCTCGGATAACGCTCTGTATGCTTGCCCAAAATGTGTAGGTGACAAGCATATCTCGCACCTTCAGTATCAGCATCAAACCTTCCAGGGCCTCGATCTTTTCAGATGCCATAAATGCGATGGCGAATTCTTGTATGGGGATTCCAACGGCGACAGCGGCGTTAGGGTTGTAAAGAGCGGGCGATCGAGCGTGTTCGATCTTTAGTGATGCGAATGAACGCGAGACCAATGCTCAGCCCTGTTAGGCAACTGGGCGGCCAACACTCATAACCGTAAGGGGATGCAACGGGGAACGCGTAGCGGGTTCCCCTTGCCGAACAAGCGCCAGCGCCGTGAGTTAAGAAGTAAAGCGTCATACGCTTTACACATCTTGCGTTAAGCGCGGCACCCATCTTTCAACGCTTTTCACTATATTGCCGCAAGCTGGAACGTGGTCCAGTTCGAAGGGTCGAGAAGCCGCGGAAGCGTGAGCCAAGACGCAGCAGCCTAGGGCTTTTGGAGCTGCGTTGGTTACGAAGAAAGAGCAGATAAAAGATGTATTTTATGTTATCACTTTAATGTGTAATCAGCACTGTTTTTAAAATGAATAATCAATATGGCTCTAGTATTATATTTCTGGAAAAAACAAATTTATCGCCAAATTTACTCTTTAAATCTTCCAATTTATCTTGACTAACATCAATTCGCGCGCACCGACCGTTATCAAATATGTCAATTAAGCTTTCTTCGGGCAATATATAATTGTAATCCGGCTTTTTGCTGGATTTTCTGTACAACTTTCTAGTTTTTGCCCTCATGCTTACTGTAACTATCATTTTTTTATTTAAGCAAAACCTTCCCTAAATTCAACAGGAACATTTTCCCATACCTACGCTACGCAGATAAGCCCGAGGCCTTGATACTCAGATGGCATGCCCAAATCATAGCAAAGCCCCATTAACACGGCCCTAAACACCTCGGGACCACGATCGCCTACAAGCAATCCCTGATCGATGGCCTCCTGAAGCTCCATTGCAAGTACGGAGTCAACAATGGGAGAAGCGAACGATGCTCCATACAACTCCATTGTTTCTCCATTTGAACCTGTATAAATGATGCCAGCTCCTGGGGCAACGACGTCCAAACCATTCCCGTAACTGGCTTTCGGTGGAACAAAAAATTGCCCAGAGAAATGGCTGATGGAAGACGTTGGCCGACCGATATCTCTGGCCACACTTTCCCTATTTGCATAGAGGGTACCATTGGGCGCGAATCCAGATAAAGCTACGCTCCCCACGCCAAGAACTGAGCTGAAATATGCCGGTGCGGAGACCGTGGACGACCCAGAATTACCAGAAGCAGCAACAACCGGGCATCCAAGATCAATAGCGACTTGGATTTCTTCTGTAAGCCTATCCAGCGCTTCCGTGTGTACGATATTCGCAGTGTCTGGAACAGACCCGAAAGACAAATTTATTACATCAACTTGGTGATCCTCTGCCAAGTTTGAAATTGCCGAGCAGGCAGTATCTAAGTTTAGAGAAAATCCATCTTCCGCTGCACAGTCTATCAGAATAATATCAACTAGATCACTGTTTATAAGGGCCATATGGCCTATCGTAGCAACTTGCGCGCCGTGAAACCTGACGTTTTCTTGAGGGGGATACTCGTAGCCTTCGACCCTGTAGATGTGGTGATTGCTAGAGGTGACGATGTCGGGACAAAAATCCACGATACCGATGCGGAGTGGTTTCGTGGGTTTCTTAAGAGTTGGATTGACCACCGATACCCACCACGGATCAAGAATCTTCGCATCAAATTTCGAGCAAACAATATTATCGCAATCAACCACGCTATCTCGGTATGTTGCCCAGTACCCTTTGTGTGGATAAACAGTACATGCGCTGGGCAATGCACCTGAAGGATTTGTAGGGACGTTCACAAACCCTTCAATATCGGTTGGAATTATGCCGACATCGTCAAAATTTGTGACGTCAAAAGCCACCCCTGCAATAATAGGGAGGCCTGAGCGGTCTGTAATGCGTATTCTCAATTCAACCACCGAGCAACACAAGGCGCTATGTTATGAAATTCACTGATCTGACGCTAGATGAGCGAAAAGCAATGTCAGAGTTAGGGGAGGCCTTAGAGAATTCAGGATGGCAACCCGGCGGCGTTTATTTGGAGCAGCACGCTTTAAAAGACTGGATTTCAGACAAGGTCAAGCTTGGATATATTTGGGTATTAGAACACAGAGCTGATTTGCAGGTGCATCTTTGCGCCAATGGTTGTGTTAAACCAGAGGTTGCCGATGCTGGAAAGACCGCGGCGATCATCGCTGACCATTTACAAGGGATGAGTGGATTACCTATCCCGGTTTGGCAAATTGCTAACACCATCTGTATACTTGGTGTAGATCGTTTCTGCGGATGGCATTCTGATTGACATGTAACGCCTTAGCCGAGAAACACTGAATGCAGGTTATGAATTGACGTTACATCAAATAGATGTACCGCTCAGCCATGCGCTACCTTTCGGACGGTATTTAGCCGGAGCCTGATCCGCATCTGTCCTGGACCCTAAGCCTGATAGAACCATTTAAGCTAGCTTCTGAGATTCTATGGTTATCGGCAACGGTTTCTAGCAACTCCATGCCTAAATGACTCAAACTGCCTGCAAGCAGTCGTGACCCGATCTCCGCGTTGTTTCTAAGCGGAATGCCTCACATTGAACACGAGTGCTGAGTTTCGCTGGCCCCATGTTTGCAATGCCTACTATTGTGCAAGATTGCCTTTCGGTTCGACCCTTTGAGATGTTGGAATGCGAGGGCGCCCAAGACGCTTTCCCCGCTTTCGTGCAGCTTCAAGCCCCGCAATTGTATTCTCAACGATAATGTCGCGCTGGAACTCGGCGAAGGCGGAGAAGAGATGGTAGACCAGTTTGCCGCCGGGTGTGGTGGTATTGATGCCCTCGGCGATGCTGACAAAGCCGATGTCTTGATCCCGAAAGCGCACCAGCAGGTCCGACAGGTGCAGAACCGAGCGGCCCAGCCGGTCGAGCTTGAAGACGATGACCGTATCGCCGGGCTGGAGTTCCGCCAGCATGTCATCCAGGCCGGGGCGGTTGGCTTTTGCGCCTGAGACGCCAGGATCCTTGAATATCTTTTCGCAATCCACTGCATTCAAGGAAGCGAGTTGCATACGCAATTTCTGGTCTTTGGTTGAGACGCGGGCATAGCCGATGCGGCGCCCGGTGGTGGCGATGAATGGCCACGGATTGCGCGCTGGCTGCGGGGTTCGGGCTTTCGTCATAGCTGCCTCCCGAGATCACAACGAGGATCAAAAGCGATCCTTTTTGGACGGGAAGCGGGGGCGGCCTTTTCACGGCCTCCGAAAAAATTCATGGCCGAGAAACCGGGCGTTTTCAAGTCTTGTCTCATCTTATTGCTGTCAAACTCCTTTCGTAACAAATACGATCTTTTATGTTACGCTGAGTATGCTTGGAGATTGCATGAATTAGTGTGATTTCAGGACTGTTTTGCATACCAGTGTATGCCCAAGGGCCGACAACGGTGCGGGATTTCCTGACTAGGACAGAGGATCGGCAGGGTAGCTTTTTCCGGTCTACGATTTTCACGTCGGCAGTGATTGCCAGTCAGATCAGCCCGGATTTGGTCGAATGTATTGACGGTTGGTACGCGACCGGTGCGGCTACAAGCGACGAACGAGACCGCGAGATGGTGGCGGTTATGCGAGAGTTTCCAGACAGCCATCCGACAACAATCGTCATTGCCGTTCTGCAACGGGAATGCGGAAGTTTCGGTGACGCGTCATAGTTGGGGCACTGCATGGCCTTCGACGTTGAATGCGCCAGGTTCAGCTGGCTCGTGTTCATGCAGTCGGTTCAGGCTCTGATCGATCCGGTCAATCTGCTCTTCGATGGCTTCGACCTCATCATATAGGTCTTCCATCTCGTCCATGGTGGCGGGGTTGTCCTCATCATGGATGGCGTTGTCGATGTCGCCGAGGCGGACACCCAAATCCCGGTTTTCGTCCTGTGCGTCCTGCAAGTCGGTCAGTGCATCGCGCGCGTCGCGATAGGCGGAGCGATCAGGGCGGCCGGTCCAGTCGATGCCTTCGGTGATGGCCGGGTCAATGCGGCGGTCATCTTCGGTCCAGGCGACGCCGTTCTCATCCAGGAAGGCGCGCTCGCCACTGCGCAAGACGACGGCCTGATCCAAAACGGTCTCCATTTGATGCCGCGCCGCGTCAAGGGCAGCTTCAAGACGTTGATCGAGATCGTGATTGCGGGCTTGGGCTACGCGAATGTCCCCGGACAGATCAGCATGCAGAGTAAAGTAGTCGGGGCTGGTGCCGAGGATGATGTCTAGCGCCGATAGCCCGCCTCCGTCCTTGTGGCCGCGCTTGCCTCCGGTAAGAGTGTTGTCGTCAGAACGGGTCAGAAACCGACTAATCCGCCCGACTTCCCGGCCCGCCAACTCGTTGTTGAAGTCGTCGAGGTCCTGCCGTCGGTCAACCTCTCGCTGCGCTTTCGAATAGTCATTAAAATCAGTCAAATAGCTCTTCATACACCCCTCTCAAATACCCCTTCATTGTACCAAATCCGGGGTGAGCGGTGCAAATTTCAGATTATTGCCCGTAAAGCACGTACCCACCCCAAAAGAAGGGATGAGCGAAAGACTGTTCTGACGCTGAACGGCTTTTCAATTTGCCGAGAAGACTGGAAGCAGAGGCTTCCGTAGTTCGTTTATTCACCAGATCGTTCTCGAGATCCTTGGTAAGCTCTGCGGCTGTCACCCGGGCTAGCCAACGTTGTGCCTTTGACAGTGCGATTGCTGGTTCTTGGTTTAATGTAATGTGCTCTTTGTAGAAGCGGGCCATCAACAACGCTGAGGCTTCATCGCTGACCGGCCAGATATTGGCTAATATGCCCTGCGCGCCTAACTGGAAGAATGCCGAGGGCAGGCCGGTGAAATCGCCAAAACGGTCGACGGAATCAACGGCGCCCGCGAAACATGACGATAGAACTACTAGCCTCAAACTATGCTTCGTTTTCAGGCCTGCTATTTCATAGAAAGGCAGCGATGTTCCGTCAGTAAGCTTGAGCGCCGATTTTTCTGGCGAAGAGGTATTAAATGCTCCGTGCGTAGAAAAATGCCAGTAAGAGCTTTCATTCAGGTTCTCGAAAAGCACCGCCTTGGATTCAGGACTGATATTTTTTGCCAGACTGCCGAACGTGTCGATGACGATCTCGCGTTCGAAGTCCAAGGTCGGGAGGTCACTTACCGCAGCGCGAACAAAGGCCATGCGAGGCTGACTTGCTGGCTTCTTTTGGACCTGCGCGGCTCTTTCTTCAAGCAACGCCAAAGCAGCAATGCTCGGCATAACAGACACTGCCGTGTTTTCGGCCAAGCTAGTGCCAGGATGTTCGTCGCGTCCGGCTAAGGTCACCGGTAGCAGGTTTATGATGCTATTGCAGACGATGACAGCACGATCATCAGGTTTCACACCAGAGACTTTTAACCGCGCTGATACCCAGTGGCCAAACAGCGCATTGATGCAGCCAACGGCTCCCTCGGTATGAACCCCAACCGACCAGAGATCGCGGGTCTCGGCAAAATCATGCAATGACCACGCATAAGTATCGTCGCTGGAGATGTCAGAGCCGATGACAAACGAGACGATGTCGCGCAGACCACCTCTGGTGATGGGGCTAAGAATGGCGTCGGACAGCCCGGCATTCGGTGGAATCAGAATTGTACGCGTATGATCGTTGATCATAAGCGGCAGCACGATCCACGCGTCCATACGTTTGTATGTTGCGTCCGAGCCGGGTTGGTGTTGCTGGTTGTTCTCCACCACAGCTGACTTGGCCCTCAGACTATCAAGCTTGTCGAGCCAAGCGCGCCTTTCCTCCCCTTTAACGAAGTCTATCGCTCCTTCGCCCAAAAAGTTCAGGTTTGTCAGTCTGGCGCTATCATTGCCGGTCGCAAGCTCGGTTGTTGAGAGTGAATGCTTTAGCTTTCTCGCGTTCAGGAGCTCGTAGCGAGATATCGCCAATTCGACCTCTCCCACGGCTGCTGCAACAAAGGGCGCGGCGCTCAAGAGGTGACCAAGCGGACCAATGATCCGTCTTGTGTCTAGGTGATAAGCGGCGGATGCGGTGTCGGCTTGGCTGAAGTCAAATACTTCGGAAAACAGCTTGTGAGCGTCGGACCATTTTCCCTGTGCGACATAAACGGTCGCCGAGTGAGCCAGAACCCGGATGTATTGATCAGGCTCGAATTCCGCCTTGATAAGGCGCGCTGATTGGCGAAAGGCCCGCTCTGCCTGTGCCAGGTAAGCGTCGTGACCAAACCTCTCGAAACACGAGAGCGCAGTTTCGCCCCACCTGAAGTATGCCTCTGGCGCGAATGCCGGAAATCGGGCCCAATCGGTTGAGCCGCATAGCTTTTCGATCTTCTCCAGACTCAGCTCAGCATCTGCTTCGGAACCAGCGGCACGAGACTTTGCATCAAGCAACTCCGCGCGATCTAGCAGTTCGTTGTATTGGCTGCTTCGGAGGGCCGCGGTCGTTTCGGCAAGTAATGCGCGGGCAGTAAGGGGAGTACTTAGCTGCTCACCCAGGTCAGGTCTCGTGAACAGGCAATGCGCAAGTGACAACCTGATCTTGGCCCAGAGTTCGAGATCGGCCTCTGGCGAGGCAAGAGCCATGGCCGCGCCTAAAAACTTGAAAGCCAAAAACTGGTTGTTCCCCTGTCTGCCCAAGACGCGGGAAAGATAATTGTGACCGAGGGTGAAAAGGATCAGGCTCGCTCTTTGGTCGTTGCCAAGGACGTAGTCCAAGTCCAGAAGTTCCTGGCAAAGCGTGAGGCCACGCTCGAAGGCCAGAGGATCGGCTTGAGGCGCTCTTTCAAGATAGATTTCGAGCAGTCCGTTGGCGACGTGCCATAGTCCATGATTGTCTCGAGCTGACTTCATCTGCGGCATGAGTTCTTCATACAGCTTGCGCGCGCGCCGAACCCGTTCATCGTAGAGACCCAGAGCGCGCTCGCGACAGAAATCCGCTAAGTTAATCGCTGCATGTGCCCATTCTTCCCGAAACTCAGTCTTTGCGAGGAGCGCAATGCCCTTCTCGTACCGCTCAACCGCCTCGGCTTGTTCTTCTAAAGTGCTGCAAAGGGACAGCGTGTTGCGCGCCTCAATGCAGAGCAGCATCCCATGGTAATAATCATGTTGGTGTTCAAAAATGCGATGTGGCAGTGAGTTCGGCTTATCAAAGAGCTTCTTGGCCTTTGAGCAGGCGGTCAAGGCGTCATGAGACCCAGGCGGCGCGGCATGCGCCTGGCCTAAAAGAGCAGTGAACCGCGCAAAAGAAGCTTCTTGGAGAAGTTCGCCAAGCATTTGAAAATCCAAAGCCGAGGACTACTTCACAACGTAGCACCTTTAGGCCGGAGTAGTTGTGACATCTGATGCTCTTCCGAGACTTTGTATTACATATAGGGCTTAGATGTCATCCAGATCACGCCGTTGATAGCCTGGGGGCAGATCAGGATCGCCTGCTGCCATTTTCTGACGGATTTGTTCGATTTCTTTGCTGTGCAATATCTCGACAAACTCACCATCGAGAAGGCTTGAACTGCCTTCTTCCGCGACAATAATAGCCGCCAGCATGGCAGGCGTTCGACCGCGCTTGTCCTGAATTGTCAGATCAATATCTGGCAACTCTGATAGCCACAGGCTTCTGCGTTTGTTTTGGTCTCCAACAGCATAGTGCAAAGCCGTAAACCCGTTAAACGGGTCTTGTGCGTTAAGTGCCTGGCCGTCGCCCAGGATTTCCCTGAGCGTGTCATAATCGTTGCGGATGTTTTGAACCGCTTCGATGAAGCGTTGCCCTAAATATCGTTCCTTCTTCCCCATGATACCAGCATCAGAATTGTCCTTCGCGCGTTCCGAGGCCTTCTGCTGATCGAAGAAGCGTGAGTTTTTGAGGAACGGGTTGTCTTTCAACGATCCGTCCCACTTTTGTTGTGTTTCGGCGGGTTCTTCGCCATTTTCCCTAATCATATCAGATTTCGAGTCTTGGCTAAAGAAATTTTCACTATCCCATTGAAATATATAGATATTATCTGGATTGTTCTTGTCGGTTACCATTTCTGAGATTGCCGTCCAGTCCATAGCCTCCACCGGATCACTGCTGTCTTGTAATATGAGCGCTGTAGCCTCCGCGCGAGGAGCCGCAAAATCGAGTGGGCTCGCCGGTGTGGACAGCAACGTATTTCGCCCCGACCTGGCATGCTTGATGTGAATGAACAGGTTGTTTTCGGGCGGCAGAACACCCCAACCGTCATGCGATCGAGCTATCCAATCGCCTGAATTAGCGTCGTTTTCGTAGGTTCTCATACGAACGACAAACCAGTCCTTCTCCTTTTCAATCGAAATTGAGAGTTCGGGCTCGGTTGTGTGCGATTGATCGGAAGCTGCCACCTTGTAGGTCCCGCCATAGCTTGGATGCAAGCGTGGCAGCGCCTCGTCCAGATCAAACAGAAGAGTATTGATGAAGGCTATCGGTGCGGTGGTTGGAAAATTGCGAAACTGCAAGTGATCCAAATTCAACAATCCGATTTTGGGGTGCGCTAGAAACGACGCGAGCTTTTCAAGCGTCTCAGGGCGCGTTGTCATTTGTGCATAGCTGCGCTGATCACCGGCTAGGCGGTCGAGGAAACGGCGCAGCGTGTCTTTGCTGAAGTCTTCCCCAACGTAGCACTCGATCAGAGCCGCCAGTTTTTCGGGCTTCAACTCCTGAGCTTTACCGAAAGCCGTGACCAAGCGCCCGATGTGTTGAACCTGCCATGCCCGGGCACCGCTGGCGAAGAAGCCGTCGGCGCCGTGAGTCGGACCAGTCCCTTCTGGTTCTTTGATTTCGGACGCCATCATTTTGAAATATGGCAATAGGACGCGACACGCCAGAGTCGGTGCGCGAGCTTTTCGCGATACGTGTGGTCAGCCTTCACTCTCATACAGCTTGCCTTGTCGAGACAAAACTCAACCCCGGTTGTGTTTCCGGAAACCTGCCGACAGCTCTGTCGGAGAAGACAATGCAAGAAGGTATCGAACCCAATAAGCCGCTTTCCATTTGCGTAGAAACCATCCGTTCGCCGGGCAAGCGCCTGATCAAGAACCCCTCGCGGCTTTCCCAATTGGCCGAGTTCTATGCAAGCCTTGGACTATCCGGCGATGACACGATGGACTGGATTTTGGAGCAGATTTACGATGGTCATCACGGCACGCTGATCGACTTCAATGGCTATGAGATCGACAAGTCGAAATGGTTTGTCGACGAGCTCTTCGGCGAAGAACCGCGCCGGTGGCTGAATGACTTCAAGCTTCGCGCGACGAAGACAGCGCGGCAGCGCCTTCAGGAAAAATGCGTGAACCGGGTCATGGCGCTGTGCTTCGCCCGTGACATCTATTTGGCGCGCATCGCCTGAGCGTCGAAGCCATCAAAACGCAACCTCGAGAAGCCCGCCCTTGTGCGGGCTTTTCTGTGTTTGAGGTCTGCATAGTTCACCCAGCTTTTAGGTCTTAATCCGTCACGCTTCCGCGTTCACTTCGGCGGAGACAACCGGGTTGAACCCCTAGCGTGAGAGCCGGAACGCATCACCGCGTTTCGCTCAACGGAAAGGGGGTCTTCATGTCCCTGAAAGGTAACGAAAAGCAGCAAGCGGAGTCGGGCTTTGTCACGGCCTTGCGCTGGTTTTCCTACTTCGCGGCGGCGGCAATCGCGTTCGTGCTTACGCCGCTCATCCATACGGCCACTGCCGACTATGTGTGGGCGTTCACGACCCGTCATTACGGGTCCGACCTCGCTGTAATCGCTGATGTCGTGTGGTTCGTCATCATCGCTGGACTGACCTTTTTCGGCTCCAGCGCAAGCACGCAACTCCTGGTGATCACGGGCGGCATCGCTATCGCCGCGCGCTTCGCCTTCTAGTTCTAAATCCAACTGAAAGGATATCCAAATGGCCAAATACAAGCACAAGGGCCGCGTCACCATCGATCGCTTCGAGAAGCTGCCGGAGCCCAAGAAAAGCATCGATTGGGAGGTTGTTGGCGGCACCATCGTTCTCCTCTTCATCGTGGCCGCTGTTCTGGGCAGCTGCACGGGCTGACGCCGACACCTCACCGACCATCACAGGGCGCGCTTCGATCTTCGGAGCGCGCCTTCTCTTGAGCACAAAGCGCGAAGGCTTCGCGCATAGCCGCGAAAGGCGACCCAGATGGCAGCGTTCAATGAAGAGTATCGGTTCGGCTCTGCCCGTTGGGCCAACCGGCACGAGTTGCGCAGGGCACGCTTGTTCGAGCGCAAGGGCCTGCCGATCGGCTATTATACTGGCCAGCCTCTTTATCTCGACGGCGATGCACCGATGATCACCATCGGTGGGGCGGGTTCCGGCAAGTTCCGCGATCTGCTGGGCTATGTCGTGTGCAACTCGCCCGGCGAGAATATGATCATCAACGACCCGCGCGGTGAAGCCAATGCCGTCTCGCGCGGCATACACGGCCCCAATGGAGACTATGCCTATAGCTGGAACCCCATGAGCATCGCGGGCCTGCCAAGCCATGCCTGCAATCCGCTGGACGTGCTTGATCCGGCCTCGCCCTACTTCCATTCCGATTGCAAGGCGGTGGCTGAAAGCCTGATCCCGCTGTCTGGATCATCCAATGGCCAGTATTTTGAGATCGCAGCGCGCGGCTGGCTTGCCGCCATCCTCAAGCACGGCGTTGAGCGCGACGGGCGCATGTCGTTGCCTGCGCTCTACCGGATCATCAACATCATCGAGAGCGATGCGCAGGCTTGGGCGGCGATCCTGGAATCCATGCTGGCCTCCCGCTTCATGGAAGTACGCCGTGTCGCCGGTGAGATGCTGGCCAAGCAGCAAGACGCGCCCAAAGAGTTCGGCTCGATCATGGGCGAGCTCTATACGCATCTCAGCTTCCTGGACGATCCCAAGCTGGCAGCCTCCCTGTCACATTCCGATATTGATTTGCGGTGCTTTGCCGATACCGCGCCGCGTCATGGCACTAAGCTCTTCATCAACGTGCCCGCTGAGTATCTCTCGCTCTGGTCGCCTGCGATCCGTCTGATCTTCACCATGGCCAAGCAGATCAAATCCCGCGCGCCGTCCGCGCCGCGTCTCACACTGATCTGTGATGAGGCCGGGCAGCTTGGCCGCTTCGAAGCGCTGCTGAAAGCCTTCACCTATGGCCGTGGCGCTGGCGTTCGCGCCTGGGCGATCTTCCAGGATGTCGGCCAGATCATCCGCAACTTCGGCCAACCGGCGCTTTCCGGCTTCATCGGCTCGGCCCAGATGCGCCAGTTCTTCGGCGCGCGGGATATCGACACGGCAGAGACCATCTCAAAGATGGCAGGCACGCAGACCCTGACCTTCGATGATGAACTGGCGCAAGGTCAGGCCCGCAAGCTCAAGCGCGATCTCATGCAGTCGGTGCTGCTCGATGGAGCCGACCCCATGCAGGCGGCCCACCGCATCGCGCAAGCCGATCAAGCAGTGAACCATCGCAGCAAACAAGCGCGGGCCTTGGTCACCGCCGATGAGGTGCTGAACGGTCTGTCCGAAGACGAGCAAATCCTCTTCATCTCCGGCCATGACCTGTCGCCGATCCGGGCCAACAAATACCCCTACTTCACGCGCCGCGAGATGGCCGGGCGCTATCTGAACAATCCCTATCACCCGCCAGCCGACAAGGTGCGCGTGCAGGGGCGCTTTGGATCGCGCTGGGCACCGATCATCACCGAAGATGCACCAGCCGTTCTCAGGGACTTCCCCCAACATGCGGACGGCACATGGTCATACGTGAAGGGTTACAGACCCAACCTCTAAGACAAAGGATCACGATCATGGATGACAGCAACACCCAAGAAACCGGTGAAAACCAAAAGGGCGGATCGCGTCCGAGCCATATTGCCTATCACGTGCGCGAGAACGACGAGGGCAAAGCTTTCTTCAACCGCGTCGGCTCAGCTTTCGCCCACAAAGACGGCAAGGGCTTCAACGTCCTGCTCGACGCTTCCCCGGTCGACGGCAAGATCACGCTGCGCACCGCAGAAGATCGCCTGAAAGATGCCAAGCAAGGCAGAGCGGCCAAAGATCAAGGGCAAGAGCGATGACCGACAAACAGGCCGCAAAGCCGTTCGGCCAAGCGGCAACGCCGATCACCACAAAGGAACGGCTGGACGCGCTCAAAGCAGCGCGTCCAAAACCCACACCCGAACGCCACCTAACGCCAGGCGGCACGGTGGAAACGGAAACCAAGCGCAGCGTCAACTCCGTCCTCGAAGCCTGCATCGCCGCCATGACCATGCGCCTCGACCGCGCCCGCCAGAACCTTAAAGACGGACGCTCGAAAGCGTTGGCGAGAGGCAAAGCAACGGCAGGGTTTGGGCGGAGCCGCTAGTCTAGACCGTAGCGAAACGAAAACAGCCGGAGATGTCATTCCCGGTTGTATTCGTTTCAGATGCACAGAAATTCCCATAGCCACTAAGTGGGCAAAGCTGCCTCATGCTGCGTTAGCCCCAGGTTCGGCTTTTGCAGTTTGTCAAAATCGATCCTTGATTTAATTGACAGAAACTCATCACGTCTGGACAAATCTGTTCGAAGATTTGTGTGAAGTTCTGAACCCATTTCATTGAAAATGGCGGCACAGAAGTGGTTATTTGGGTCATTAATTGGCGCGCGTGCTAGAAAACTGAACAGTGGCCTGCTGTGGTAATTATCGTAGTTCCAAACTAACAGAAGAGCGTCACATGACATGTCGGATCGTAAGAGCTCTGTCCCTCTCATTCTGCGCTATTTTTTTCATTGTGATCACGCCCGCATACGCCGATTTGAACAACTCATATTGGCGAATTACTATCGAACGTTTTGACTGTATACGAAATCACATTGATGATTACTTATCATCCAGCAATGCCCCCCTAATAGTCATTGACGTTATAAATTGCCCAAGATCGATAGGTGTGAATGAAATGCGCCAAATATTGACTGAACGGATTGAACCCAGAGCCGATAACAATTTGTTACCACAGATTTTGAACGAAGGTACGGCTGCGGATAGCGTTTCCGCTTTTGACTCAACGCATCAAGTGATTTACTTTTTAAGGAACCAGTTGCGCTGCCTCCTGAGCGTAAATCCAGTACTTTTGGAAGACAATATAGTGAGCATTCCTCACTACCCGGTTTGCGATGAATAAAGAATCAAAATATAGACGCGCCGTTAAAATAATAGTTATAAAATCTTATTTAGAAATATTTGTGAGTATAAGTGTAATTGCTGGAATTATATTCGGAATTATGTCGTTTTTTAATTTTAGTAACAACGACAAAATAGAACAGACTCTCCAAAGGATAACGCAATTTCAAACTGGGAATCTAAGCGAAGATCGGGACCGGCTATTTCGTTTTTGGATTGAACCAAGTTCTCTATTGGCGGTCAGGCTTCCCTTAGCTGACAGACAAAGGTATGTCGCAGACCGTATAGCTTTGGATTTAGATGACGGCCATATCTTATCTGTTGTCGCACTTGTGAGCTTCTTCGACGAAATGTATTATTGTATTGAATCCGGCGTATGCAATAGAGCTATCGCACAAGAGCAGTTAGGAGGCTACGCAAGTGCTTTAATTTCTAACTATTACATTATAATACAACAGTTAAATTGTAATGGGTTCGTATCGAATAGTTTGGTGGGTATCGGCCTGTTGCGCTTTTCAGATTCAGAAGAGTCATTCAATTGCAATAGGCTCGACCAAGATAATTGACCGATACAGGTGGTTCCAGTCTCTGCCTCGACCGATAGGATCTAACCTGTAGAGCTCGGGGTCAGGAATTCGCCCCACCGCTTTTAAGCGAATTTGTTGAGCGCCGTCTATACTAGGATCAAAGTGTCGACCAGCTTGTGGTGGTGCGGTGAACCGGAGTTCTGAGCTGGAGCCAATATCACTAAGATGGCCACAATCAGTTGCTGCTGACCTCCTAGCGCTGCGAAGTGCAAATATGGGCTGGTCTGCCGAAGAGCCGCGCATCGAGCTAATAAAGTCGTCCATCATTGTTTCAGCAATGTTACATTGCAGGTCCAGATGCTCTATCTCGTATTCAATTAAATATAGCGCTCGTCTCAATATGAATTCATTCATGCTTTCGTTTGGGTCATAGCCAATATAACGTTCTCTTTGGCCATAGTTGTATAGCCGACCAAGATAGCTAGTGAGTTCGCGGTCGTCGAGAACTACGTCCTCTAAAGAGCCGCCAAAACAAGCGATTTGCTGGATTTGGTTTCGAAACTGGTCAACCCTGTCACCTAATCGTTGGGGTATTCTAGACATACGTTCATGCCGAAGCTCCCACATTCGGTCAAGGTTGCGGAACCGTGACGACAAATCAATCATCATTGCGCCATTGAGGTGGACGGCTTGGAAGCAAGAAGTACTTCCAAAGGTATAGCTTGCAACACCTACGTCATCATAGTTGCTATATATGTTGATGTCGACGAGATACTCGGTGCTATTAGCCGCGTTTTGGCCAACACCAACCGCAATGGAAATTGTTGCTGTGAAGATGGCCGTGAGCTTGCGAAACAAATGACTGCCTTTCCCTGTGACCACGTCAAAATAATGTATCTGCTCGGCACCTTGATCAGCTTGCTCTCAGGGCCGAGTGTATCAACGGCAGCCGAGTTCGGCCACTCCAAAAGCGCGAGTTTTTGCCAGGCCAACCTCATACTGTCAGAAGCCGCTCGGATTTCTCCAGCACTGCGGGCCGTTGACGAACCAGCGTGTCTTTATCTCACGGGAGAAATCACGGATGGCGACTTTGAGCGCTTTGCGTCAGCCGTAGACAACATTGCTGACAGCTTGATCATTTTGAACTTGGCGAGCTCTGGCGGCGATCTTGTAGAGTCCATCAGAATCGCCCAATTGATGTTTCAACGCGGGAACATAATCACCGCAGTTCAGCCCGACACCATCTGCGGTTCTGCATGTACGGTACTTTTTCTGGCTGGCAATTTATTAGATGGGGATGGCCTGACCATACCAGCCAGAGCGCTGCTTGGGGACGGTGCCCTGTGGTTCCATGCGATCCGATATCTGCCGTCCGAGCAGAATTTGCAGTTTTTTGGGCTGACCGATAATGGTGATTACGAGAATTTTAGGAGGGAAGTGCTATCATCCTACTTTGCCAGCAGACTAGCCATAAGTCCATCTGCGTTTCAATGGTATTCAACAGATGAAATTACTGTTATTGACGATACATCCTACGATGTCCCACTCTTTAAGATAGATTAAAAGATACAATAGAGACTATTATCTCTAAATATATTAATTTAATAAGAGAATTCAAAATCCATTATTATATAAGTAATTTATCAGTGTCAAAAATTTCAATTGTCTTTATGCTTGTATCTGGAACCAAAAGGTAGGCATTTTATTGGTCGAGATTGGCAAGATACAATTTTAGTCGTCGATGGCGATTGGATACATGCAATGTTGGGACTGCTTTGGCTGACCGATAAACAATGGGCGCGGATTGAGCCTTGCCTCCCAAGTAACCAGCCAAGCGGCCGTCGGGTTGATCGCCGGCGGGTGATCTCGGTGAATAGAGCGAAATATAGAACGCGAACTCCTTGGGGAGCATGTCAGCACCACTGGGCAATGCATGGCTCGGTAGGGCTCGAAGCAGTCATATAGGCTATTTGGACCAACAAAATCTATCTCTCGAATTCAGGACTGCAATTGTCATGGCTGCCACCGGACGTCCCTCCCTTCCGCCATTTGGTGAGCCGGTCTTGCGGTGATAGTGGACCGTCG
>JBHJIX010000133.1:0-3668 GCA_050043025.1 Cohaesibacteraceae bacterium | reverse complement strand
ACAAGCTTCGTCAGATTGAGAATGCTGACGTCTTCCCCGGACCCGACATTGATGAGTTCAGCGTCCGAATAGCCTTTCAGCAGGAACACCAGCGCATCAGCGCAATCATCAGCGTGAAGAAATTCTCGCTTCGGTGAACCTGTGCCCCAAATGGTGAGGGCAGGATCGCAAGCCAGTTTCGCCTCATGCGCCTTGCGGATGAGTGCTGGCATAACATGGCTGGAATTGAGGTCGAAGTTGTCTCCGGGACCAAAAAGATTGGTCGGCATGGCCGAGACATAGTCGCGCCCATGCTGCTTGCGATAGGCCTGCGCCAGCTTGCTGCCGGCGATCTTGGCAATCGCGTACCATTCATTGGTCGGCTCCAGCGGTCCGGTGAGCAGCGAGTCTTCACGGATCGGTTGATCGGCAAGCTTGGGATAGATGCAAGATGAACCGAGGAACAAGAGCCGGTTCACATCGGCCAAATGGGCGGCATGGATGATGTTCGCCTCAATCATCAGATTTTCATACAGGAAGTCAGCCGGATAGCTGTCGTTGGCGAGAATGCCGCCTACCTTGGCGGCCGCCAGCACAATGGCATCGGGCTTGTTCTCGGCAAGCCAGCTCTGAACAGCTGATTGATCCAGAAGGTTCAGTTTGTCGCGAGGTGCGGTCAGCACCTTACAGGACTCGCGCTCCAGTCGCCGCACGACCGCCGAGCCGACCATGCCACGATGACCAGCCACCCAAACCCGCCTGCCGGTAAGATTGAACGCGTCAGGCATCTTGTATGACCTGCCCCGTTTCCATGGCCAAAAGATCGGCCTGCACCATTTCTCGAGCGAGCTCTTCCACGCTGGTGGTGGCCTTCCATCCCAGTTTTTCATGGGCTTTGGTGGCATCGCCGAGCAGAAGGTCCACTTCGGTGGGTCGGAAGTAACGTGGATCGATCTCTACAAGGCAGTTGCCAGTCGCTTGGCAATAGCCCTTCTCGTCGATCCCTTCACCGCGCCACTCCAGCATCACACCGGTTTCGGTAAAGGCCCATTCCACGAAGGTCCGCACTGATGTGGTCACCCCGGTGGCGAGCACATAATCATCCGGCGTCTCCTGTTGAAGCATGCGCCACATGCCTTCGACGTAATCCCGCGCATGGCCCCAGTCTCGTTTGGCATCGATGTTGCCGAGATAAAGCCTGTCCTGCTTGCCCAGCTTGATGGCCGCCACCGCCCGCGTGATCTTGCGGGTGACGAAGGTTTCACCACGGATCGGGCTTTCGTGGTTGAACAGAATGCCGTTGGAGGCGTGGAAGCCGTAGGCCTCACGGTAATTTACCGTGATCCAGTAGCCATAAAGCTTGGCGGCCGCATAGGGCGAGCGCGGATAGAATGGGGTGCGTTCGGTTTGTGGAGCGTTTTGCTCGCAGCCATACATCTCTGAGGTCGAGGCTTGGTAGAACCGTGTCTTCTTTTTCAAACCCAAAATCCGGATCGCCTCAAGGAGTCGAAGCGTTCCCAGCGCATCGGTGTTGGCTGTGTATTCCGGAGTCTCGAAACTCACCTTCACATGGCTTTGCGCCGCCAAATTGTAGATTTCATCGGGCGCTGTTTCTTGCACGACGCCGATCAGATTGGTGGCGTCCGTCATGTCGCCATAGTGTAGGATCAAGGTGCGGTCGGGTTGATGCGGGTCCTGATAGATGTCCTCGATCCGGCCCGTGTTGAAGCTGGAGGATCGCCGGATAAGACCGTGCACGGTGTAGCCCTTTGAGAGCAAAAGCCGTGTAAGGTAGGCTCCATCTTGCCCAGATGCGCCGGTTATGAGGGCAGTTTTCGGTGAGCTCATGGGCGGTCGAGAAGCAATCGTGAGGCAAGAACTTGTCTGTAAGAGACGATATACAATTACAAACAATAGAAGAAATATAATTTCTACGTGGCGAAAGTTGTGATCATGAATATTTCTGAAGCTTCCGATAGATCAGGACTGCCACCAAAAACCATTCGCTACTATGAGGAGATTGGTCTGGTTGCGCCGGCGCGCGCCGAGAACGGTTATCGCCTTTATGCGCCTGAGGATGTCCATCGATTGAGCTTTGTTCAACGCGCGCGCAGCCTTGGTTTCACGGTTGACGAGTGCCGGGCTCTTCTCTCCCTTTATGAGGATGACCACCGAGCGAGCTGCGACGTGAAAGCGATGGCCCTCGACAAGGTTGCAGAGATGGACGCCAAGATCGCGCAAATGCGCAGTCTGCGCGACACGCTGGCAAAGCTCGCACAGGATTGCCAGGGCGATCAGCGCCCCGACTGCCCTATCCTGGAAGACCTGGCACGAACCGGTACCTTAGGGTAAACCCGCACTTAACGCCTTGGCGGTAACCTCTCCGCCTCAACCTGGCCGCAATTGTTGGATCGACACGCCCTATGCGTTGGATGGTGAACATCTGTCTGGTTCTTTTCATGGTCACTGTCCAAGGCGGCGGTGCGGCCATTGCCGACTCTGTTTTTGATGCCGATGTCGAGATGGTGCAGGACACCCGACCGGTCGCGAGTGTCGCACCATCGCTGGGTGCAACTCTGGAAGATTGCTGCCAGATCACAACCGAGAGTGCCATCAACCGGCCTGCGCCATCACCGTGTAGCTCCGATTGCTTCGGTCCATTGCCGCAAGCCGGTGCCTTGGCAGGGTGGTCAGAACCCATGTGGTCCAAAGACCATGATCTTGCCGTTCTAGCCGGCGACGAAGAAAGGCATCGACGGCCCCCAAGAGTCTGAACGCGGACGTGCGTTATGGGCCAGTCAAGCTGAGAGGCCCGCTACCGCACGCAATCCAACACGTTCTAAATCCCTTGGAGACAGTTGATGCGTAGATCATTCCCCCATTCTTCGGGCAGCCGGTCGGCACGTGACCAGCGCCCAGCCGGCACACCCGTTGCACCCGAGTTGACCCGTCGGCAGATGCTTGCCGGAACAGCCCTTTTTTCCGGCCTTGCAGTATCGGGCTGTATGGCCACAGCAGGGACCGAGGCCGGTCTTGTTCCCCCCGAGAGTGTTCGACCGAACCCCTATCTCAACATGTATGCGGCCTTGCCGAATGAGGATTTTCCCATTCCGGCCGTCGATCTGGCCCAGGTAAAAAACCGCTATCTTCGCCGAATGGTGGATTATGAGACCGACGAGCGCGTTGGGTCCGTGGTCGTCGATACGAGCACCTTTTACCTTTATCACGTGATGGAGGCCGGAAAGGCCATGCGCTACGGCGTTGGTCTTGGCAGGCAAGGCTTTGAATGGTCTGGACGGGCGCGCATTGCCTGGAAACGGCCTTGGCCAACCTGGACCCCGCCGGCGGAAATGATCGAGCGGCAGCCGGAGCTGGAAGAGCACCGGAACTGCATGCAGCCGGGCCTCGACAACCCGTTGGGTGCCCGCGCGCTCTACATCTTTGAAGGCAATGTCGACACCCTCTATCGGCTACATGGCACAAACGAGGTCTGGTCGATCGGCAAGGCGGTATCGTCCGGCTGCGTCCGTCTTCTCAACCAGGACGTCATCGACCTTTATGGACGCGTCGCGACTGGGTCACCGATGTTGGTCGTCTAATGCGGAGCAATCTCCTCGCGCCAGCTTGGTATAGCCATCTGGCGGGCAGCTCATTTGCTCTTCGTCGCATCAATCTGAGACCTTTTGTGG
>JBHJIX010000132.1:0-9496 GCA_050043025.1 Cohaesibacteraceae bacterium | reverse complement strand
CTCGATCGGCGCTATCTTGATCTCATTGCCTCCAAGTTCGGCGGTGGCCCGGTTGGTATAGAGACACTGGCTGCCGCGCTTTCAGAACCGCGCGACGCACTGGAAGAGATCGTCGAGCCTTTCCTGCTTCAGCAAGGCTTCATTCAGCGGACGCCGCGTGGCCGGCTGATGACACCGGCAGCCTTCAACCATCTTGGCATCGCCGCCCCGCAGGGGCTCAATGCAGCGCAGATGGGCCTGTTTGCTGGTGAGGAGACAGACGAAGGTTAACCTCTAGCCGATTGTCGAGTTGGGATTGTCGAACGGCAGGCGTAGGGTGCGCCCATGCTGCAGGCTGTCCTCCCTCGGTTTGCGCGCATCAATGTTGGCGCTCTCACCGTTACGCGGCTCTATGATGGCGCTATCAGCAAGCAGGATGTGCGTGGAACCTTCGCGATTAACGCGAGCGCCGATGATGTGCGCCGCTTGGCCGGACAGCATCATATCGCGACCGATCAGTTCGATTTTCCGGCAACCGCAACGCTGGTGGAGGCGGGCGATTGCCGCATTCTCATCGATGCCGGTTTTGGCGAAGAGGCTTCCCCCCAGGCTGGGCGACTTCTGGATGCGTTGCGTGATGTCGGCTTGGCACCGCAGGACGTCACCCATGTCATCATCAGCCATTTGCATGTCGACCATATTGGCGGGCTTTTGAGCGGTGATGGTGCGCCCGTCTTTTCAAAGGCGACGCACTTTGTCGCCGAGGCTGAGCGTGCCTTCTGGGCGGCGGAGAAAGGCGATTTTGCCAACCTGCCGCATCGCGTGATGGCGGCGCTAGGTTCCAACCTGACAGCGGTCGATCCGGACGCCCAGATCGTGGCTGGTGTCCGACTGGTCGACTGCTCTGGTCACACGCCCGGCCATGTGGGTGTGATGATTGAAGATGACGGCGACCGGTTGTTCATCGCCGGCGATCTCGCCAATCATCCCGTGCTCTCCATGGCGCGGACCGACTGGCATATGTGCCTTGATGCCGATCCCGCCAAAGCGGCAGCCCGCCGGCAGAGCATGCTGGGCTGGGCCGCTGATGAAGCGGTACCGTTTGCGCCCTACCACATGCCGTTTCCCGCTGTCGGGCGGGTGTTCCGTGAGGGCGATGGGTTCCGCTATGAACCTGCGGAACTTGCGCCTGGCTCAACGTCCTTCGACGACATCGCAGCGCCCTCGGCCAACTCGGCCTCGAGCGCCTGAGCGCTCGGCGGCGGGGAAAGTCGCCAGCCCACCATCATCAGCATGATCGATAACACGCTCATCAACAAAGCTGTAAATGCCACCGGTGTGATGTTCATCGCAAAGGCTGCACCGGTAAGCCCGGCGACCACCACACTGACCAGTGTCTGTATGGAGGCGGTCACCGACGATGCGATGCCTGCAATATGTCCAAGCGGACGCAGGGAAATTGCGTTGTAATTGCCGAAGGTGATGCCGACCAAAAACAAAGCGGTTGTGATGAACACCATCCAAAGCCAGAGCGGCGGTACGGGTTCCACCAGCCAAAAATAGGCAAGGAACAAGGCCGCCCAAAGGCCCTTAGCGACTATGGCGGCAAAGGTGATTGCTTCCATTGTGTGGCGATTGAGAAGCCAGGCGTTGACGATGGTCGACAGCGCGACGAAGCCGGCCGAGACCCCAAAGTAGATCGCGAAGGCACTGCCTGTTTGGTAGAGGTCCTGAAGGACTTGCTGGGCGGAGACAATGTACCCAAGAAGGGTGCCGAAGCCGCACCCTGCCGCCAGCGCATAGATGATCGAAACTGGCGTGGTCAGCACGGTTTTGACCGCACTGATCAACTGACCGGCTTCAAAGGGTGCACGGTCGGTATGGGTTTCGGGTTGGCGGATATAGAGCCATGCGCAGCTCGTGATGGCGACCAACGATAAGACCACGAACAGAAACTGCCAGGGCCCGAACAGAAGCAACACCTCGCCGAGCGCCGGCGCGAACACCGGCACCAGAATGAAAACGGTCAACACGATCGACATCACCTTGGCCATGTTTTGGCCAACGAACCGATCGCGCACCATGGCGACAATGACGATCCGCGCGGCTGCCCCGCCCATGCCTTGAAGGAAGCGACCGATGAGAAGAACCGTGTAGTCATCGGCAAAGATGCAAAGAACCGATCCGACCGTGTGGAGAGCAATGCCGGCGAGGATGGCTGGTTTGCGGCCGATATAGTCCGAAAGCGGGCCGCAGAAGAGCTGGCCGATCAACAGGCCAACGAACACCATGGTGATGATAGCCTGGCGGTCATTGGGCTGGGCCAGCGCGAAATGATCGCTCATTTCCTGAAAGGCCGGCAGCATGAGATCAATCGACAAGGCGATCGTCGACATCAAGGATGCCGCAAGAACCACGAACTCGCCGCGGCCAGGTTGGGTGGGGGACTGCATGGATGGGTGCCTTCTCGCCCACACAATAGCGAGCGCCTGACCGGGTTAGCACAGCCCCTTGGCCTGTCCCATAACGTAAATGTGACTATGGGCGGCAAAGGCCGGCAGAACAGTGTCGTTCGTCTGCCATCCTGTTGCGCCAGGCTGGTCCTTCGGGTCCGGCGCTCCAAGTGCTTCGGACAGGACACCCCTTTCTCATTTGGAGCTTTGTCATGACAAACCTCGACCAGACTTCCCTTTCCCGCCGTGCAGTGCTTGCGGGCGCAGGCGGCCTAACCCTTGGTGCTGCGGTCCTGCCGGCGGTTTCAGCGCACGCGATGGGTCACGGCGGCGCGCACCGCCTTTCGCGAACTATTGGGGTCGGCAGCTTTGAAGTCGTCACCCAGCTTGATGGCGCGCGCAACGTCCCTGAGCCGCAAAGCATCTTCGGTATGAATGTCGGTGCCGATGAGTTTGCGGCCGTTTCGCAGGAGAATTTTCTGCCCATCGATCAGGCGCGTTTCTTTTTTACGCCGACCCTGGTCAACACCGGCTCTGAGGTGGTGTTGTTCGACACCGGCAATGGCGGTGACAATGGCAATCTTCCCGCTGCGCTTGCCGATGCCGGTTATGCGCCTGAAGACGTGACGATTGTCGTTATCACCCACATGCACCCGGACCATATTGGTGGGATGATGACGAGCGGCGCGGCGAGCTTCCCCAATGCGCGCTATGTCACCGGATCGGCGGAGTACAATTTCTGGACCGGTGGTAATGCGCCGGAGCAGCTAGCCGGCATGGTCGCCAACATGGTCGTGCCTTTTGCCGAGCAGATGACGTTCCTGGATGATGGGGCATCGGTCACCGGTGGGATCACCGCCATGGCAGCTTTCGGCCATACCCCCGGGCACATGGTCTTCCGGATCGAAAGTGACGGGCAACAGCTTGTTTTGATTGCCGATCTTGCCAACCATTACGTCTGGTCGCTGGCCTATCCGGATTGGGAAGTGCGCTTTGATGCCGACAAAGCCGCCGCCGCCGCGGCACGCCGAGAGGTGTTGGGCATGCTTGCGGCCGACCGCATTCCATTTGTCGGCTATCACATGCCGTTCCCCGCGCTTGGCTATGTTGCTGCCCGCGGCGATGGCTTCCGCTATGTGCCGCAGAGCTATCAATTCGATCTTTGACCGGCTGATTTTGACAGGTCAGCCTGGGATCGCCACAAGGAAGCGCCTCTTACCCAGGGGCGCTTCTTACGTGTGGAGTATGCATGGCCATTGCCGACCCTTTCACCCCGCATTTTCAGATCGATTTTCGGGTCTATTACGAGGACACCGATCTGGCAGGGATCGTTTATCACGCCAACTATCTGTAATTTTTTGAGCGCGCGCGCACTGACTATCTGCGTGAAAACGCCATTGACCAGACGGTGATGGCGACTGATGTACCGGATGGAAAGGGTCTGTTCTTTGCTATCCGACATATGGACATCAACTTCATCCGGCCGGCTGTTTTTGATGACGTCATCACCGTTGAGTGCATGCCACAATCGGTCGGTGGCGCGCGCGCCGTGATGGATCAGCGCATTGTGCGCGGCGACACTGTTCTTGCGACAGCGCGGGTGACTGTCGCCTGCGTGGAGCGATCCGGTCGCCCGGCCCGCATGCCGCCATCCATGCATGCCATGATGGCGTCGGTTGCGGCCGATAACGGTTGATTAACCCTGTCTTAGGGGTGCTTGACTATAGGTGCGGTGCAGCACGCCGTCCTTATGCTGACACAATCGCAGCGCAGGTGCCGCCGCCGTTCGCTCAGCTCTGGCAGAATGAAAAGTCGGAAGCGTGCAAGGGCCACACAGCCGTGTGGCGACAAGGATTTGAGGATTTTGCATGGACGGAACGGATGTCCTGACCACGGCATTGAATGCGCAGGCGCACGACCTGTCGCTTTATGGGCTTTTCCTGCAGGCCCATATCGTCGTGAAGGTCGTTATGATCGGGCTCATCGTCGCTTCGGTTTGGTGCTGGGGCATTGTGATCGACAAGTGGCTGATGTTTGCCCGCAACAAAAAGGCGATGGATCGCTTTGAGCGCGTTTTTTGGTCCGGCCAGTCGCTCGAAGAGCTCTATCACGCCACGCAGCAGCGTTCGAACACGACGACGGCGTCGGTGTTTGTTGCAGCGATGCGCGAATGGAAGCGCAGCCATGAGCGCAATGCAAGCTCGATGATCGGGCTTCAAACGCGCATCGACAAAGTGATGGATGTGACCATCGCCCGAGAGTCCGAGCGGATGGAACGCAGCCTTTTGGTGTTGGCGTCGGTCGGTTCGGCGGGACCCTTCATCGGCCTGTTCGGTACCGTCTGGGGCATCATGACCGCCTTCCAGGCCATCGCGGCAACCGAAAACGCCAATTTGGCAGTTGTGGCGCCGGGCATTGCCGAGGCCCTTTTTGCGACAGCACTTGGCCTTGTTGCCGCCATTCCCGCGACGATTTTTTACAACAAGTTCGTCAATGATGTTGGTCGCCAGACGACGCGGCTTGAAGGATTTGCCGACGAGTTTTCGGCGATCCTTTCGCGGCAGATTGATGAGCGTGCCTCGTCGGTCCGTCAGGCGGCACAGTAGGCAGGCAAGGGACCGGTTCGATGGGAATGGGTGTTGCCGCATCGGGATCAGGCGGATCGCGCCGCCGGCGCCGCGCGCGTCCGCGGGCGATGAGCGAGATCAATGTCACACCGTTTGTGGATGTGATGCTGGTGCTTTTGATCATCTTCATGGTTGCCGCACCGCTTTTGGTTGTCGGCGTGCCGATCGATCTGCCTGAAACGTCTGCCAACGCGCTGGAAAGCGAAGAAGAGCCGATCACCGTGTCGGTGACGGCCGATGGCCAGGTTTTTCTACAAGATACCGAGGTGTCTCTGGAGCAGCTGGTTTCCACGCTGGAGGCCATCGCATCGGAAGGCGTTGATACGCGCATTTTCGTGCGCGGCGACACCACAGCGGATTACGGCACCATCATGCAGGTGATGGCGCGCATTTCTGGGGCCGGGTACCAACGGCTGGGGCTTGTGACGGCGGAAGAGGATGGCTCTTAACAGCGTTGCAGGCGGATCGCCGCTACCACTTGGCGTTCCCATGTCCTTCCTCCTGCATGCAGGTTTGTTCGGGGCGATGGTGATCAACCTGTCGCAGCCCGACCCGTTCGATGTCGTCACGGCACAGGCCGTGCCGGTCGAGATTCTATCGAGCGAACAGTTCAGCCAGATTACCCGTGGCATGCGCACCGCCGAACCCCTGCCAACCGAAGACACGCCGCCATCTGCGGGCCAGTCTGAGGTTGATCGCGGCACGGCAACAGAAGGCGAGGGTCGCCAGGATGCGGCGACCGCTGCTGACAACGCGCTGGCAACGCCTGATACGTCGGCAGCGCCGCCACCGACGCCAGTAGAGGCCGAACCGGAGCCGGTGAGTGAACCGGAACCGGAGCCCATTGCGGAACCGTTAGCGCCTGCCGAGACTGGCCCGCAGTCACGCTTTTCCGCGCCCACTCCGCTGGTGCGGCCGGATGTTCCCGTGCAGCCTGTGCAAGCGGCGCAACAACAACCGCAGGAAGACCAATTCAATCCTGATGAAATCGCTGCGCTCATCAATCGCGATGAAAACCAGGGTGGTGGCGGTGCTTCGGACCAGACGCCGGCGACCCGCGGCGATGCTCTTGGTCAGGATGAGCAGCTTTCGGAAAGCGAAATGGATGCTCTGCGTCGTCAGATCGCACGGTGCTGGAACCCGCCGATTGGTGCGGCTGGTGCATCGGACCTTGTGGTTCGGGGGCAGATGAATCTGGCTGAGAACGGCGCGCTGCAAGGGGCGGCGCGTGTCATCAACAGCGCAGGAAACCCTGCCTTCCAAGCGGCGGCCGATAGCGCCTTGCGAGCGGTGCGGCGCTGCGCGCCTTATTCTCTTCCTTTTGAGAAGTACGCTGCTTGGGCAGATGTGATAGTCAATTTCGATCCGCGTGAGATGTTGCGCTAGGCAAGCGCAGGATGGGGCGTGCGGGTCCAGGAGTGAATGCAATGATGACCCAATATGGTGTGCCGGACCGCCCGATGGCGCGTGCCGCCCTGACTCTAGGCCTGATGGCCAGCCAGGCTATCGCCATGCTGCTTACGGTTGCGCGGCCCGCCCATGCGGTGCTGGAGATCGATATCACGCAAGGCACGCTTGAGCCTCTGCCGATTGCCATCCCGGCTTTTGTTTCCACCACCGGTGATGATCAGATTGCTTTTGATATGAGCACGGTGATCACCGGTAACCTGGAACGATCCGGTCCGTTCCGGCCGCTGGATCCAGCCTCGTTCATTCAGCAGGGCCTTGATGCTGCCTCTGCGCCGAACTTTGCCGAATGGCGGGTCATCAACGCACAGGCTTTGGTTGTCGGACAGGTGGAGCGGCAGACGGATGGCAGGCTGCGCGTCGACTTCCGGCTTTGGGATGTTTTCGGCGCCGAGCAGATGATCGGCCAACAGTATTTCACGACACCCGACAATTGGCGCCGCGTGGCGCACATCATCTCCGATGCCATCTATCAGCGCCTGACGGGCGAAAACGGCTATTTCGATTCTCGCATCGTCTTTGTTGATGAAACCGGCCCGAAGGAAGCGCGCATCAAACGGCTGGCGATCATGGATCAGGACGGCGCTAACATTCAGTTCCTGACCACCGGCGGCGATCTGGTTCTCACGCCACGCTTTTCACCGGGCCGACAGGAAATTACTTACATGTCCTATGAGGGCGGTGCGCCGCGCGTTTACCTGCTGAGCATCGAGACCGGGCAGCGCCGCCTGGTCGGCAATTTCCCCGGCATGACCTTCGCACCGCGCTTCTCGCCTGATGGCGGGCAGTTGGTGATGAGCCTGTTGCAAAATGATGGCTATTCGGACGTTAATCGGTTCGACCTCTCGGCGCAGACAACGACCCGGCTGACAAGTTCAGCTTCCATCGATACCTCACCGAGCTACTCCCCGGATGGTCGGCAGATTGTGTTTGCCTCCGACCGTTCCGGCCAGGGGCAGCTCTATGTGATGAACGCTGATGGAACCGGCCAGAATCGGATTTCCTTTGGGTCTGGCGTCTACTCAACGCCGGTCTGGTCGCCGCGCGGCGACCTTGGCGCCTTCACCAATCAGCAAGGCGGCCGCTTTCTGATCGGCGTCATGAACCCGGACGGGACAGGTGAGCGCATTCTTACCGAAGGGTTCCACAATGAGGGTCCAACCTGGGCGCCCAATGGCCGCGTTCTGATGTTTTTCCGCGATACGCCGGGTGCCAATGGCGGTCCGCAGCTTTGGACCATTGATCTGACGGGCTTCAACGAGCTGCGTGTGGCCACACCATCTTTCGGGTCCGACCCGGCCTGGTCACCGCTGCTGAACTAGGCGCACGGCCTCACTCTCATGCGTGATGTTCTCGTTCTGACGACCGGCGGCACCATCGAGAAGGTGCATGACTGGAAGTCGGAGGGCCTTGGCTTTGAGATGGGCGGGAAGGCGCAGATCGCCGATCTTCTGCACCATTCCCGATGCTTCCATGCGGGGCTGCGCGAACTGATGATGAAGGACAGCCTGGATTTCACCGACGATGATCGGATGGTGATCCTGACGGCCGTTCAGGAAGCTTCAGAAGAAAGCATCGTCGTCAGTCACGGAACAGGAACAATGGCTGAAACGGCGCGCTTTCTGGCCGATCAGGTCGGCGACAAGACGGTGGTTTTGACCGGCGCAATGCGGCCCTACTCGTTTGGCCGTTCGGACGCATCGTTTAATATGGGTGGTGCGATCATCGCGGCACAGATTTTGCCGGCGGGTGTCTATGGGGTGATGAATGGCCGGGCCTTTTCAGCAGGCGAGCTTTCCAAGAACACTGAGGCTGGACGTTTTGACCTTGGCGGCGGCCTTTAACCTTCCATTCACCCTAGGTTCAGGTGCCAGCGCCGAAGGTGTCGGTTGCCACAAAAAAGCCCCCGTTTACCATGACCAGCAAGCCGCGCTTAAGGTTGCCAGTTTATGACCGCGGCTCTGAGCATTTGATTTTTTCCAGCGACGGCATGCGTCGCAGGCCCTGAAGAAAGACAGAACGCCATGGCTCGCGTTTCCTCATCCCTCATCTCTCGTATCGCTTTGGCTGTGTTTGCAGCCCTGTTTATGGCCGCTTGCGCCTCGACCACACCGGATAATCTTCCGGTGTCGCAGCAGGCTGCGCCTCCAGGCAGCGCGCAGGACTTCACCGTCAATGTCGGCGACCGGGTTTTCTTTGAAACCGATTCTTCTGTTCTGACGGCCGAGGGCCGGCTGACGCTGGATCGTCAGGCTGCTTGGCTGACCCAGTATGCGCAGTATGCCATTCAGATCGAAGGCCATGCCGATGAGCGCGGCACACGCGAATACAACCTCGCTCTTGGTGCGCGCCGCGCTGCTGCTACACGCGACTATCTGATTTCGCGCGGCATCACGCCGACCCGTCTCAACACGATTTCCTACGGTAAGGAACGCCCGGTTGCGACGTGCAACGACATCACCTGCTGGTCGCAGAATCGCCGCGCGGTCACGGCCCTCCAAGGCGGTAGCTAGTCGCTGAAACCATCCAATCGACGATTGAGCCGGGCTATGCGCCCGGCTTTTTTGTTGGTGGTGTTGGCTGAACTGCCTACGCTTCGTCGGGATGGCGGGAAATCATCGCCATGAACGGTGCTTCATCCCCGTTGGTCAGGTGCAAGATGCCTAGGGTCGTGATGATTTCATGCTGCGTGCTCTTCATGGCCGCGTTGATCTCATAGTCCTGATGGCCATGAAGAAGCTCCTTGGCTTCCACCGATTCCATGAAGGCCCGCATGGCGCGAACCGGTGTGCGATCCATCAGCCCTTCATCGGCACTAAAGGAGTAGCGTCCTTCGCCGCCGGTACGGCCATCGATGAGGATAGTGAGGTATCTGGCCATGGGCGCCTCTTGCGGTGTGCAGCGTATGCCGGGTCGGTTCGCAGGCGATGTGACGTCTGTGTGAGCATGTCATGGCAGGTGTCGACGTCC
>JBHJIX010000131.1:0-26430 GCA_050043025.1 Cohaesibacteraceae bacterium | reverse complement strand
CCGGTCATCACCGGCGACCCGCCCAAGCGAGGCATCATGGCTGACGACGACGGTGCCGCAGGCAGCCACTCGCACATCGATCTCCCACATTTCGGCGCCCAACTCGTGCGCAACGCGGAAGGCTTTCAGTGTGTTTTCGGGCGCATGGTCGCTTGCGCCTCGATGGGCGATGGCCACTGGCAGCGCGCTTTGCGGCCAGAGTGTCCAACCGAAGCGGTCAAGGAAGGCCTGCGGCCCGTTCACAGACGCGCACCATCTTCTGAGAACAGGAGGACTGAGCCAGGGTCAATGCCCCAGCTGACGTGATCGCCAATCTGCTTGTCTGGAATGCTGGCCTGAATGGAGCGCAGATTGCCACCGCCCTTCAGTTTCAACTCGTAGAGCGTCTCGCGGCCATGGGCTTCGAAGAAGGTGATTTCTCCTTCTATGGGGAGTTCAGCATTGGCTTGGACATGCTCAGGCCGGATACCGACGCGCGCATTGGGCTGATCGGGTGCGCCGTTGGAAGGAATACGCAAACCGCTCTCTTTATGGACGAAAGCGCCTTGTTCGATGCTGCCATCCAAAAAGGAAATGGGCGGGTTGCCCAGGAAACCAGCCACGAAGTCGGAGGTCGGCTTGTTGTACATCTCCATCGGTTCGGCGATCTGCACGATCTTGCCTTCTTCCATGATGGCGATGCGGTCTGACATGGACATGGCCTCCACCTGGTCGTGGGTAACCAGAACAGCGGTGATGCCTGTTTCGCGCTGGATACGGCGGATTTCCGCACGCATCTCCAGGCGAAGCTTGGCGTCCAGGTTGGCCAATGGTTCGTCCAGCAGCAGCACGCCAGGCCGGCGGATCAGGGCACGCGCCAGCGCGACGCGCTGTTGCTGTCCGCCCGACAATTCTGCCGGGCGACGCTTGAGATACGGGGAAATCTGACCGAGCTCCGCCATCTCTTCGACAGCGCGGCGACGGCTTGCGGACTCATCGCCCCGGATGCGCAGAGGGAAGCCAAAATTCTCAGCCACCGTCATGTGCGGTGAGAGCGCATAGGACTGTAAGACCACGCCGACATTGCGGTGCTGGCTTTAGGTGTCGGTGACGTCCTGATCGCCGAAGTAAAGCCGGCCGCCATCCATGCGGTGAATGCCGCAGATGGCAAAAAGCGTGGTCGACTTGCCGCAACCAGACGGGCCGAGCAGCGCCAGCATCTCGCCATCCTGGATTGTGAGGTTGAGGTCCTCAATGACCGTGGTTGGCCCAAAGCGTTTGGTAAAATTTTCCAGCCGGATATCCATCAGCCTTGGTCTCCTTAACCTTTGGTGCCGCCGCCATACATGCTCAGCAGGCGCTTCTGGAAAAACACGAACAGAACCAGGACCGGCAGGACGTAGAAGACGCCAACAGATTTGAAGAGGTTCATATTGAAGTTGTTGTCGTCGGCGATCAGGTTGGCCAGATAGACCGACAGGACCTGGACTTCCTGTCCCGGTGCCAGGACTTGAGGCAGGATGTATTCCGACCAGCCATCAAGGAAGGCGAAGAGGCCGAGCGCGAACACTGCGGGCATGACCTGCGGCAAGACCAGGAGCCGCCAGACGGTGAAGCGGCTTGCGCCATCTTGCATGCCGGCCATCTCAATCTCCCAGGGAACGGTGTCGTAAAACCCTTTCATGATCCAGATTCCGAACGGCAGAAGCAGTGCTGCCTTCACCAGGATCACCCCGCCCAGCGTGTTGTAGAGACCCAGAAACTGCAGCACGAGAAAGATGGCGATCAGCAGCGTCACTGTTGGGAACGCGTGCAGGATCATCACGCCGGCCAGGAAGAAAGCGCGGAAGGGAACGTTGAGCCGCGACAGTGCATAGCCTGCTGTCATCGAGATCGAGAGCACCACGGCGGTGTGGGAACAGGCAAAGATCACCGTGTTGAGCGTGACCGCCCAAATGTTGGGGCGTCCCTCAACATCCTCGATCAAAAACCCCCAGTGTTCGAGCGTGAACTCTGACGGAACGAGCGATCCAGCATCCGTGTTCGTCACCGTATCGACGAACAGAAAGACGTACATGAAAGCGAGTGGCCCGGTCAGGACCCCAAGCAAGATCATCATCGGCCAAGGGTTGAAGTTGCGTGAAATGGTGCCCTGCTGACTCATCGTGGCCCCCTCACCGCTCGATCCGCGGTGGGCGCACAAGCGCCTTGAAATCAAAGAAGAAGAGATATGCGATCGAGAGGACGAGCCCGATGACGACCAGCACCAGTGCTAGCGCCGCGCCATAGCCATAGGCCAGGTTGCCGGCATAGTTGGAAAGCGCGGTGTGATAGGCATGCAGCGCCCACACCTCTGTCACACCGCCCGGCCCGCCATCTGTGGCAAGCAGGATGTGCTCAAACGAGGTGAGCAGCGACAAGGACTGATAGGTCGTGATGAAGAGGATCGGCCATTTTAGCTGCGGAAGAATGATGTGGCGTATCTGTTGCCACCGCGATGCGCCATCGACCTCGGAGGCGTAAAAAATCTGCTGAGGGATCGCCTTGATAGCTGAGGCGAAAATGAGCATGCCCATGGATGCGCCGACTGTGCCATTGATGATGATGACAAAGGTCCAGGCGCTTGCTGCATCGTTGAGCATCCAATTGCGTGGCGGGACGCCGAACTGACCCAAGAGCGAGGACAGAAAGCCTGTGTCCCAGGCCAGCCATTTCCACATCAGAACATACAAAACCGCTGGTAGAACGCGAGGCAGTAGCCAGATTGACCGGAACCAGCCGGCTGGCCCTTCCGGCATGTAGTGGGTGGTGATCGCCAGAATGAGCGCAAAGCCGGTGTTGAAGAAGATGAGCGTCGTGAAGACGAAGAAGATGGAGTTTAGGAAGATTGTGAACGTATCCGGTACGCGCACCGTCCTTTCGAAATTTTCGGTCGTCCACGTCCAGCCGGTCCAGGTTGCCTCAGCGACGGCTTCGGCCTGATCTGGCGTCAATGCCAGACCTTTTGCCGCGATCGCGGCAAACAGGCTTGCCTCCGTCTCATAGCGATTGCCGACCAGAGAGCGCTCAAAGCTGGTGGCGAGCGCGTTGACCTCGCGGGTTGATCGAGGGCGGTTATCAAGATTGCGGATTGCGCGGGCGATTTCCCGCCGTGATGCAAAGGTCTGGCCGATCAGTTCGGCTTCAAGTTCATCAATAAGCGCTTGCCGCTGGCCGGCATTGCTGAGGCTGGCGAGCGCCAAATCGTCAACAACATAGGCCTGCACCTGCAGCGCTTCAGCCAGGTCCGGTTCCTCATGGACGATGGCCAGACGGCGCATCGCGCCTGGGTTCACCTGCCATGCGCCGCCAGTGATGCCCGTCGCCGTGGACATGTTGGTGAAGGAGAACACCACCGTCAGAAGCACCGGTGCCAGAAAAAACATCACGATAAAGAGCGATGCCGGGGTCAGAAACAGAAAGCCAAGCTGCCTGGAGGTCATGGTCGCAAAGCTGCTCTTGTTTGTCTGAGGAATATGGGGTGGCCGTCGCCGGCCACCCTCTTTTTGCGTTTAGCGAATGGTGATCGCATCGCCCAAGGTGGCGACGAGTTCTGCTTCGGCGTCTGCAACAGCTTCCTCAGCCGTTTTGCGGCCAGTCCATGTTGCTTCCAGGTTCGACCACATGACGTCGATGTAGACACCGAAGTCTGTGTTGTTCGGCTGGGCCGACGCATAGGGCAGAAGGCGCTCGGTGGCTTCGGATGCCCAGCGGTCGTTGGAGAACAGGTCGATGTCGGATTGCGAACGAGCAATCGACAGGTGTGCAGAGCGGATCGCGTGCAGCGTGTTGATGCGCGGCTCAGACGCGATGGTCACCAACTCAGCAGCAATCTGGTGCTTGTCTTCGTCACCCTGCTCGGTGATGAGATACATCAGCGGGTGGGTGATGGTGTTGGCAGCGCCATCCTCATCGCCAGCTGGGATCAGCGTGAACTGGATGGTGTTGAAAAAGTCTTCCAGGCCTTCGCGGCCCGTGTAGCGGGCATAGTGCCAGGTGCCACCGTGCCACAGGCCGGCGCGACCGGAGGCAACTTCAGAGTACCACTGGTCCCAAGGTGTGCCGATATGGTTCTGGCGGGTAATGCCGGCATCCACCGCGTCTGCGAAGAACTGGTAAAAGTCCTGCATAGCCGCGCTGTCGAACACGAGCTGACCGTCTTCTTCGATCGTGCCACCAAAGGCGAGATAGAACTGCCAATAGTCCGGGCCGTTGGAAACGCGCGGATAGAAGCCGTAGCCGGGTTCCACGACGCCGGCTTCCTGCATGGCAACCGCGTCTTCCAGAACGTTCTGTAGCGTGTATTCGCCGTTTTGAACGGCTGCTGGTAGCGCGTCGATTTCGGCATCGGAGTAGCCGATGGCGCGCATGTGTTCTTTCCAGAAAAAGAACGGGCGGCTTTCAGAGTCCTGCGGGATACCCCAAACGGTGCCACCGAAGGAACCGATGTCCATAAGGTTCGGAAAGATGTCGTTAAGCGGCCAGGCGTCGAGGTTCACATAGTCTTCGACCGGGACAATGATACCGGCTTGTGACCAGGGCGCGATGTCGGTGTGGGAGGTGGCGAGGATCTCCGGCGCGTCGCCAGCTTCGGCGGCCAGTGTCACGGCCTGCTTGAAACCATCCCAGCCATCAAAGCTGGTGCGTCCTTCGATGGTGATGGTGAGCTCTTCGCCGCGAATGGCGGCTTCGCGCTCAAGAATGTCAGCGGCCATTTCGATGGCGATCGTGCGGTAGTCATCAACCGGGCCAGAGCCGCCGGCCCAGACACGGAACGTGTAATCTTCAGCAGATGCGGCCACAGCTGTGCTGGCCAGAAGGCCGGCTGCAAGCGAAAGACCGGTAGCGGTGCGAAGGATGGTCATCGAACTCCCCTTGGTGCGTCAAAGCTAGGAAAAACGGTTATGTACACGTGTACATGAACGCGTTATGCCGTCCGTCCATGACGTGGGGATGACGGTTCGCAGACAGTTCGATGATGACTGAGTTTGTTTAGGCCAGAGCGGTGGAGAGCGGCGGGCAAGGAGTCATCTGTCCCGACGGGAAAGTGCACGATGGCAGGACAAATGAGTGATCTGTTGGTGCCGGTGGTGACCTTATCCAGACAACCAATGATGTTCTTAGTCGTACAAATTCCAACCTATTACTGGCCTCATCGAACCATCGTTTCGCGATCCCAGTCGGCATAGTTGGGTGAGCCATCGGTGCGAATGTCGCCGTCATATCCATACTCGACCATATGGACCATCATGCCGTGATCGAACATTTGGGCGACGGCGTAGGCCTCCGGCAGATCAGATGATGCGAAGAATTTTGTAGCTGAAAAGTCCGCCCAGCCGGCATGGTTTGTGCCGCGCGGCGCGGAGAATGGAATTCCGCAGAACGAACCTGACAAAGGCAGGTGGCAGTGGCCGTGGAACAGGTGCACGATCTTGGACTGATGTGGACGAAGTGTTTGCGCCAGAACCTCAGCGTCGCGCTGCATGATCATGTCCACGGGACCGATGCCTAACGGCACGGGGTTGTGATGCATGAACAGGAATACCGGACCTGGAAGCTCGCATAATTGGCGATCGAGCCACGCCGCGCGGGTACTGCAAAAATGCCCTTCGTGGGTTTCAGGAGCCCATGTATCGATCGTGATGGCGTGACCCTTTGAAAGCGGGATCACGTGCTGGACGTGGCCATCCTCGTCACCAAGTTCGGGGAACACCGATAAAAGAGTCGCTCGGTCATCGTGATTGCCGATGCAAAGCTGGACAGGCATGGGCACCCTCTCCAGCCGGGCTTTTAGGCGAACATAGTCGTCCCTGTCGCCCCAGTCGGACAGGTCACCGGTAATGACGAGCGCTTCAGCATCGCTGTGGTACGACAGGGCGTGGTTCAAGGCACGCTCGAAGTTGGCATTGGGGTCGCGGCCGGCAATGGTCTGGCCGGGCGTGGTGAGATGGATGTCGGTGAGGTGAAGGAGCTTCATAACGGACCTGAAATAAAGAGGTTGGGCAAACACCCTCCCGGCCCATTGGGCCGAGAGGACTAGGAAAAGGGCCCATCAGTTGGGCAGCAGATCCTGAACTTCTTCCGTCAGCTCTTCCTGAAGCTCAGCCATGTCATCAAAGTCACCGGTGACGATCCCTTCCATGCCATCGTAGATCACCTGCGTAATCGCCAGACCATTGTCTCCCGGATAAGCGATCCAGTCGCGCAACAGGTCGGCTTGCCGCACAGCAGTCTCTTTGTTGGGATTGTTCACGTAGAAGTCGGCCAACATGTCATTGGCTGCCCTGTTGGGCGGCATATAGCCGGTCGTTTCGGCCACTGCTGCTGCACCCTGGCCCGATGTGATGAACTTGATGAAGGTCCAAGCCGCATCAACCTCCGCTTCAGGCCCCGTCGACGTCAGCATCGCTGCAAGACCGCCAGCCGGCAGACCCTGCGGCGATCCATCGATGCCAGGATACTCATTGGTCATCAACGTGAAGTCACCCTTGGAACGCTCAATGGAGCCGACCGAAGAGGTTGACCAGTAGTACATCGCCACATCACCGGCGGAGAAAGGTGTGCCGGCTTCGCCGACGGACAGGTTCTGCATGTTACAGCCATCGAAAAGGTCGTTCATCGTCTCAAGCGCGATGAGCCCTTCGGGCGTATCGAGATTGAAGTCGTTGCCTTCGAGAATTGGCTGGTCTTGGCTCCACATAAGCGCTTGCAGGAACCAGTTCCCGGTGATGTTCCAACCCCAGAAGAGCGGGTTTTCGATGCCCGCCTCGCGCAGCTGGCCACACATGTCGATGACCTCGGCCCAAGTGGTTGGAAGCTGATCCCGCTCCGTCACGCCGATGAGCGCCATAAGGTCCATATTGTAGTAGCCAACGGGCAGAGACACGGCGAACGGCAGGCCATGCACATTGCCGTCAAACGTGCCCAGTGCCAGCATCGCTTCGTGGTAGCCGTCACGCGCGAAGTCGTCTTCTTGTGCGATAAACGGCTCCAGGGAGCCGGCGATCTCGCGATCGACAAGGATCTGTTGACGGTTCAGCCCTTGCAGGGTGACATCGGGAAGATCGCCGGCGACGGCTTCGCGCAGCACGGTGTTTGTGCCGTCCTCATAGTGCTCATAGGTCGCGCGGAAGGACACGGAAATTTCCGGGTGCGCGGCCTCAAACAGAGGCATGATGCGCTCGAAGGTCACGTCGAAAAGGGCGGAATACGGATAACCCACTTCGATCTCGACGGTGTCCTGGGCAAACGACGCAGGCGTAAACGCCGTTGCGCATGCCAGCGCGATGGTTGTTGCAGTCAGTGAACGTTTCATGGAACAGTCCTCATAGTTGCCGTGGGACGCGCTTTGGTTTGCAGACGAGAACGCGGCCCTGTTGATCCCTTCGGTGAAGGGAATTCCGGTGATAGCGCTGCCTGAAGCTCGCGCTTCGGGCGGCGCTTTTTCGTTGGATGGTCTACTTCATGCCACTGAGCGTGATGCCCTCGATGAAGCGTCGCTGAGCGATGAGAAACGCCACGATCAGCGGCGTGACGATCACAGTGGCCGTTGCCATCATGGGCCCAAAATCATTGCCTTCGACGCCAGCGCGGAACTCGCGAAGGCCAAGGGGAGGCGTGAACAAGTCGCGGTCCCCGGTGATGACATTGCGCGGCCAGAAATAGTCGTTCCAATGCGCGACGACGGAGAAAATGCCGAAAGCCAGAAGCGCCGGGACGGCGGTTGGCAGCATCACCTTCCAGACGATCAAAAACTCGCTCATTCCATCCATACGTGCTGCATCGATCAGATCGTCCGGCACGGTCATGAAGAACTGGCGCATCAGGAAGATGCCAAAAACCGATATCGTCCAAGGGATCACCAGCGCCGCATAAGAGTTGGTGAGCCCAACTTCGGCGAGCATGATGTACAACGGCAAAGCGATCGCATGGACGGGAATGAGGAGGCAGAACAGCACCATCGCGAAGATGAACTCACGGCCCCAAAAGCGAAGTTTGGCGAGGGCATAGGCGCATGGCAGCGCGACGACGATCTGGATCAGAAAGATCGACGCCGTGACGATGACGCCATTGAGGAGGTACCGCAAGAGAGGCGCTTCGGTGAAAGCTGTCAGGTAATTGTACTCGATGGCCGAGCGCATGCAGTCTGCTTCAGGTCTGCCCGATTTGACGCAGAACTGATCGAGGAATGGCGTCTGGTCACCCAGGAAAGCCAGCGACGTGGACATGATCTCCGCTGGCGACTTCAACGAGTAGGACACCATCACGTAGAACGGCATCAAGACGATCAGCGCTCCAAGGATGAGCACAACATGCTTGATCGTCTCGGCAGTTGAAAAGCGCATGCCATCCGAACCCACCCGAAGATGGCGTGAAGGGCTAGCGGTCGGAGAAAGCGTGTCGGTGGTCATGTGTAATGCACCCGTCGTTCAACGAGATAGCGCTGGATAAGCGTGAGGATGAGGACGAAGCCGAGAAACACGACGGTGATGGCCGCGCCGATACCCATCAGGTTCTGCTGAATGGCCTTTTCGTAGATCGCGTAGAGCATCACATAGGTGGATTTGGACGGGCCACCGCGCGTCAACGCTTCGACAGTGTCGAACACCTGGAAGCTGCGGATCATCGAGATGGTCACCACGAACACCGTGGTGGGCCCCAACATCGGCCACGTTACCAGGCGGAAACGCTCCCACCCGCTTATGGCACCATCCATCTCAGCAGCTTGATAGAGCTCGCGCGGGATACCGGTCAGGCCAGCAAGGTAAAGCACCATTGTGAAGCCGAAGCCCTGCCAGATGCCGATGAACGACAGTGTCCAGATGGCGTAATCACGGTCTCCGAGCCAAAGCGGGAAGCTGGTTGCACACCCATTGGCGTACCAAGACCAGCTCTCCAGCCAAGAGTCGCACCCCATCTCCAAGAAGATGTTGACCACTCCCACAGATGGATTGAGCGCAAACTCCCAAGCGATCGCCATGGCAAGCAGCGCCGCCATCACCGGCAAAAAGTAGATCGTTTTGTAGAGATCGCCGAAGCGTGACACCGAATTGATCAACAGCGCGGCACCGAGGCCGAGGCCGACCGAAGCAGGTACCGTCAGCACAACATAAAGGAAGCTGGCCTTGAACATCCGCTCATAGGTCGAGCGGGTGAAAATGTCTTCGTAGTTCTCGAGCCCGACAAAGTTGGCAGTGCGATTGCCCAGCGCGTAGTCGGTCAGGCTCAGTCCGAACGCCACCAAGATAGGCACGATCAGGATGACCAGCATCAAAATCAGCGCGGGGGCGACAAACCACCAGTGGGCCTGGGTCCGCACGCCCAGAGAGGCCGAGCCAGCGCTCATGCCGCGACCGCGCCTTGGACTTCGTATGTTGCCGGGACCCGCTCACCATCGCGATCAAACAACAGCACGGCGCGCGTATCGAGGTCGATCTTGGCTGTGTCGCCAAGCTGTAGTCCTGACGCTTCGGCGGGGGGCGCACGCACAGTCACCCGATGCTTGTCGTCTCTGAGTGCCACATGTACATAGACATCAGATCCGAGGTTCTCGCGGTAAGCTACGCTTCCTTGCATCAGCGGGTCATTGGAGCCAACAAGGTGCAAGTGTTCGGGCCGAATACCCACCTGGATCGGACCACTAGCCGCAGCTTTGAGGTCAAGCGTCTGGCCCATCAGGGTGACATATCCAGCCTCGTCTAGTGCGCCTTGCAACACATTGATCTTCGGCGAACCGATAAAGGAGGCGACCTTCAGGCTTGTTGGGTCCGAATAGACCGCGTCGGGGGTGCCAACCTGCAGCAGATGGCCGTCCATCATGACAGCCACACGGCTCGACATCGTCAGAGCCTCAGCTTGGTCGTGGGTCACATAGACAAAGGTCGTCCCGAGTGCACGATGCAGTTCGGTAAGCTCAGCCCGCATATGAACACGCAACGCAGCGTCGAGGTTGGACAGCGGCTCATCCATGAGGAAGGCAACGGGTCGTCGGACCATGGCGCGTCCGAGCGCAACACGCTGGCGTTGGCCACCTGAAAGTTGACCGGGTTTGCGGTCCAACAGCTGGGTTATCTGCAGGGTGTCGGAAACGGCCCGCACCTGCTCTTGCAGTTCAGCACGCTTTGCCCGAGATAACAGAGGCCCGACCAAAGGTAGACGTTCAATAGTATTGAGATCACGCAGTTTAAGCGGCGTCAGCATGTTCTCAGCGACGGTCAGATGCGGGTAGAGTGCGTAGGATTGGAACACCATCGCAAGGTTGCGCCGCGAAGGGCGCACCTGGGTGACGTCTTCACCACCAATAAGCACGCTGCCAGACGTCGGCGCTTCGAGCCCGGCAAGAATCCTTAGCAACGTGGATTTCCCGCAACCTGACGGCCCCACTAAGGTGAGAAACTCGCCGGGCGCAATCGTCAGATCGACGCCGTTTAGGACGCGCGTAGCATCAAAGCGTTTATCGATGTGCTCGAGCTTGAGCTCCGCCATGACCATCCTCACTTCGGTTGTCCCTGGACGGTAGCGGCAGCCTTTGTCAGTTGTGTAACGTCATATAAGTGAGACTTATGGCTGCAAGAGTCTTGGCGAGAAAACACGTCGTTCTTGCGGGACCATGAAAGCCAATCACCACCAGTTCACCGCCTTTGCGCATGTCGTGCGAGAGGGAAGCTTCTCGCGCGCTGCGAGTCGGCTTGGCGTTAGTCAATCAGCGGTTACGCAGCACGTCACAAAGCTTGAGCAAACGGTCGGCATGAAACTGCTCAGGCGAGGCCGTGACGGAATATCGCTTACGCGCGCTGGTCACGAGCTCTATGATCTGGCGGACCGCCAAGTCACGCTAGACGGCCTCATCCAGGAGAAGCTTGAAGGCTACGCGGCGCTCGCACGCGGCCACCTTGCCATTATCGCAAACGCGCCGCGTCCGGCCTTGCCGCTGATTGCGGCCTTTCAAAAAGCCTACCCCAACGTTGAAGTTGACTTCACGTTGTACGACTGGACCCAGGCGATGGCGCTCTTGCGTAGCCGGCAAGTGGATGTGGCCGTTGTGACCGAACCAGATCGCATGGGCGAGTGCGTTTGCCAGTCCATCTGTTCCTCCGCCTATGTCGCCTATGTGCCCGAAGGCCACAGGTTGGCTGATAGGGTGTCGGTGTCGTTACAAGATCTGGCCGAGGAGACGGTGCTCGTCCCCGAGGAGGGTTCCTACACCTCCAAACTCATTGCCAGAAAGCTTAAGCAACACGACCTTCAGTTTCCTCGCCGCATGCGGACAACGACCTTTCCTGTCATGAAAGAAGCCATTCTCCACGGCGTCGGGGTTGGGATCTTTTTGGCGGACAGCGGGTTTCCCGGAGATGGGTTGTTGAGCTTACCGGTAGACGAACTTCAGGAACGATACGAAACCCAACTTGTTGTTCCGCGGGACAAATGGGATTTGCGTATTGTTCGAAGCTTCAGCGACCTGGCTGAACTTGGCGCATTCTGATTAGTGGCATGCGCATGGCTCGCCTCTGCGCCTCAAGCTGACGCTGCGGTTCGAACGCGCAATCGTTTCATGGAAATGGCGGACAGAGAGGGATTCGAACCCTCGAGACGGTTGCCCGCCTACACGCGTTCCAGGCGTGCGCCTTCGACCACTCGGCCACCTGTCCATTTGCTTCCGTGCATAGGCGCACACAAGCGTTCCTGATGATCTCGGCGCAATGCGCCTTGCCATCAAACAATGCCTCAAACTTCGATAAAGCCTGAGAATGCGCGTGGTTAGCGCGGCTCCACGCCGGTTTCAAGGCCCGTTGGCCTGCCTGTGACGAAATTCCGATAAGTGCCGATGTGCGGCGACGCGTCGGCTTGGATCATGGCCAACATGGGCGTAGCCAACCGGCGGCCCAAGGAGGGGTCTCGCCGATGACACAGCTGATTTTGTTCGCAGCCTGCGCGCTCTTAAGTTTCGCCTGGTTCCTCGTCCATCTCCTCATGGGCGGCAAGGAGGTCGCCCGGCCACTGCTGGCGGCCGACCTGCCCGATATCGTGCTGCAAACGCTTTATCTTTGCTGGCATTTCACATCGGCCAGTATTGCTGCAATGGCCGCGTTTTTCGCCATGGCCATCTGGTTCGGCACGCCACCTTATGCGGTTGCCGGAACACTGCTCGCAGCCGCCTTCGTCCTGGTCGGTGTTGTCATCGCGCCGCTCAAGGGATGGCGCTATCGCACCATCCCTCAAGGCTGGTTGTTCGTGCCTATCGCGGCCATGGGTGTCGCCGGCCTGATGCTCGGTTAGACGCTGACTTAAGCGCGCAGAACGCCGCCGGTCGCCTTCTCAACAGCGCCGACGATCTTGGCGGAGACCATGTCTATCTCCTCGTCCGTCAGCGTCTTGTCGCGTGGCTGAAGAGTGACCTCGATGGCCAGCGATTTCTTGCCCTCTTCCACATGCTCGCCGGCATAGACGTCGAACAGCGACACATCGGCAATCAACGCCTTTTCGGCACCCTTGGCAGCGCGCAGCACCTTGTCGGCGGCTAGCGTCTTATCGACGACGAAAGCAAAATCACGCCGAACCGGCATTAGGTCATACAGTGTCAGAGACGGCTTGGTGCGCGTCGCCTTGCGGCGCGGTGCGGGGACCGCATCCAGGGTAATCTCAAAGGCGACCAGTGGTCCTTCCACATCCAGTGTCCTGAGCAGGCGCGGATGGAGCGTGCCGAAACGACCGAACACATCCTTGCCACGGCGGATCGTGCCGGACTGGCCGGGGTGATACCAGTCGGGTGCTTCTGGATCAATCTGGAGCGTTGACGCATCAAGGCCAAGATCGTCAAGCAATGACAGAGCATCGGCCTTGGCAATGAAGGCCGAGACCGAGGGAAAGTCGCCGATCCAATGGCGCCCTTGCCCAGCCATCACGGCCGTGCCGCGACGTACGCCGCACGCGACAATGGTCTGGTCCTCGGGCGCGTCGCCAGCGAAGACTTGGCCGACTTCGAACAACGCGACATCGTGTGTGCCGCGATCAACATTGGCCTGAATATTGCGCAACAGACCCGGAAGCAGGCTGGGACGCATGGTGGCCATGTCGGTCGAGATCGGGTTGGCCAGTTGAAGCGCGCCATCGCCGCCGCCAAAAGCTTCAGCGTCGGCCTGAGGGATGAACGACCATGTAACGGCTTCCATCAGCCCGCGAGCAGCAAGCAGACGCTTGGCGCGGCGGGTCTTTTTTTGCATGTCGGTAAGGACGGCTCTGGCCACGGTCTCGCGGCCAATAGAGGGCGTGACCGGCACGCGATCAACGCCTTCAATGCGCATCACCTCTTCAACAAGGTCGGCCTTGCCCTCAATGTCGGGACGCCAGCTTGGCACGGCAACTTTCAACTCCTCGCCCATGCCGGCGACCCAAAAGCCAAGCAGTGATAGCACTGCTTTCACCTCGTGGGAGGGCACATCGAGACCCGAAAGGCGCTTGCCCTCCGCGACCGGGAAATCGATCACCTTGTCGATCTCAGGGATCGCGCCAGCGACGGGCTTCTCTGGCGGCGTGCCACCGATCAGGTCGACAACTAATTGGGTGGCCAGATCGAGCCCCTGCTCGTTGAAGGCTGGATCGACGCCGCGCTCGAAACGGTAGCGCGCATCGGTGATGATGCCGAGCTTGCGGCCGGTTGAGGCGATGCTTTCAGGCACCCAAAGGGCAGACTCGATAAGGACATCGGTCGTGTTTTCGTCACAGCCGGATTCTTCGCCGCCCATGCTGCCCGACAGGCTCTCGATGCCGTTCTCATCGGCAATCACACACATCGTGGCATCAAGCGTGTAGCTCTTGCCATCAAGACCGTTGAAGCTCTCGCCATCATCCGCCTCGCGCACGGTGAGATTGCCCTTCACCTTCGCCGCATCGAAGACGTGCAGCGGGCGGCCGCGGTCGAACGTGACGTAGTTGGTGATATCCACCAGTGTGTTGATGGGGCGAAGGCCGATGGCTTTCAGGCGCTTTTGCATCCATAGCGGCGATGGACCGTTCTTCACGCCGCGCACGAGGCGCAGCGCGAAGGTTGGGCACAGGCTCTCACCCTTGAAGTCAAGCGTGACAGAGACCGGGCAAACGCCCTCTACCGCGATGGGCGGGATCTGACCGTCCTTGAGCTTACCGAGGCCAGCCGCCGCCAAATCGCGGGCAATGCCATGGACGCCCGTGCAGTCGGGACGGTTGGGCGTGAGCCCGATATCGATCACCGGGTCGTCGAGTTCAGCAAAGGTCGCGTAGGCCGTGCCGATCGGCATGTCAGTGGCCAGATCGATGATGCCATCATGCTCGTCTGACAGCTGAAGCTCGCGCTCGGATAGCATCATGCCGCGCGATTCCACGCCGCGAATCTTGCCGACTTGTAGGGTGACATCGATACCCGGAATGTAAGCGCCCGGGGGGGCGAAAACGCCGGTCAAACCTTCGCGAGCATTGGGCGCACCGCAAACGACCTGAACAAGCTCACCGGAGCCATTGTCGACCTCCAGTACCTTTAGCCGATCAGCATCAGGATGCTTCTTGGCGCTCACGACCTTGGCAATCACAAACGGAGCATAGCCCGCGCGATCATCAACCTCTTCGACCTCAAGGCCGATACGGGTCAGGGTCTCCACAATGGTGTCGAGGTCAGCGTCGGTCTCAAGGTGATCCTTGAGCCAGGAAAGGGTGAACTTCATGGCGTTCAGGTCTTCGTGGCAGGGGCAATAAGAGGGGGATGTTTACGAAGGCTGGCAAATCGCATGGATCGTGTCGCCTTGCAATGCTTGGCGCTTTCGCTACACCGGCGGCCATGCTGAAATTGATCTTCATGGGCACGCCGGATTTTGCCGTGCCCACGCTTCTAGAACTCGTCGGACAGGGGCACGATGTTATTGCCTGTTATAGCCGCTCGCCAGCACCGGCTGGACGCGGCATGGAACTACGCCGCTCGCCGGTCCATGAACAGGCTGACGCGCTCGGTATCCCCGTGTTCCATCCGGTCAACCTGAAATCAGATGAAGAGAAGGAACGCTTCGCCGCTTTGGAGGCCGATGCCGCCGTGGTCGTGGCCTATGGCATGATCCTGCCTAAGGCGATCCTCGAAGCACCGGAGCATGGCTGCTACAATTTGCATGCCTCCCTGCTCCCCCGGTGGCGTGGGGCGGCGCCGATCAACCGCGCGATCATGGCGGGCGATGAAGAAACCGGCGTGATGGTGATGAAGATGGCGCGCGGTCTGGACACCGGGCCGGTTGCCATGGCCGAGCGGCTGGCCATCACAGACACGATGACGGCCAAGGATGCCCATGACCGGTTGGCGCGTCTTGGTGCGGACCTGATGGCCCGAGCCATGGCGGCTTTGTCACGTGGATCGCTTACCCTGACCGAGCAGGGTGAGGACGGGGTCACCTATGCAGAAAAGATCGACAAGGCCGAAGCCAAGATCGATTGGGCCAAGCCCGCTTTTGACGTGCTCCGCCACATTCATGGCCTGTCACCCTTTCCAGGCGCCTGGACCGAGTTTGGCGCGGGCACCAAGCACGAACGGCTAAAGGTGCTGCGGGTGGAACCGGCCGACGGATCCGGCGCGCCAGGTGCCTTGCTGGACGGGCACAGGATTGCCTGCGGCGATGGCGCTGTGAAGCTGATTGAGGTTCAGCGTGCCGGCAAGCAACCCATGGACATGTCGGCCTTCCTCAACGGCGCCGGACTGACGCCCGGCAGTGTTCTAGGGGGGAACTGACGCATAAGCGGTCGGGCCCACGGCCCGGAGCTTTGCGCAGGAAATCATCATGCCCCGATTCAAGCTTCTGGTTGAGTATGATGGCGGGCCTTATTCCGGCTTTCAACGTCAACAGAACGCACCGTCCGTCCAGGGCGCGCTGGAGGCGGCGATCCTCGCCTTTACCGGCGAGACGGTGACGCTTAAGGCCGCTGGCCGGACGGATACAGGCGTTCATGCGACCGGCCAGGTCTGTCATGTCGACCTCGTCAAAGACTGGGAGCCTGACCGTGTGCGCGACGCGATGAATGCCCACCTGCGTAACGAGTTGGTGGGCGTGCTTACGGTCGAGGCCGTCGGTGAGGAATTCGACGCGCGCTTTTCCGCCAACCGGCGGCACTATCGCTACACGATCCTCAACCGACGCACACCGCCGGTCTATGAGCGCGGCAAAGTTTGGGGCGTCTCACGCCATCTCGATATCGACATGATGCAAGCCGCCGCCGACAGGCTGGTGGGTCATCATGACTTCACCACGTTCCGCTCCGCGCACTGTCAGGCCAAGAGTCCAGAACGCACGTTGGAAGGGCTGGAAGTCAGCCGCGAGGGCGAGCATGTCTTCGTGCATGCCTGGGCGCGCTCCTTCCTGCACAATCAGGTCCGCTCGATGGTCGGCGCCCTGAAACTGGCTGGCGAGGGCCGCGCCACCGCCGATGATGTGACGGCCATGCTTGAAGCGCGCGACCGCACCCGCTGCCCAGCCGTTGCGCCATCTGACGGGCTGGTCTTCACGCATGTGGAATATTGAGAGCGGCTGGAGACCCTAGACAATCACCGTGTCGACCGGTCGCCTCAGGGACATCGGCATGGCCGGTGCCCGACCGAAGCGAACAACCAAATCGGGCCGAGCCTCCGGCGCGCCGAGCCAGCTTGCGAATGACGGCCGGACTGACGTCACCTCAACTGGCTGGTTCACATGGGCGTTGCGGATGCCGAGCACCGTGGCCTGAAGCGCGAACCGCTGAAAACTCCTGCCGACTTTGACCCAGTGTTCCGGGGCGGCGCGATCTCCGGTGAAGACGGCAATACCTGCGGACGAGGCGATCTGGCTGCGGTACCTGTCGTTCTCTGCTTCCTTGGTGAAGACAGCTGAAAACAATGCGGCTCCAATCCACTCAGGGACCACCGGGTTGCCTGTGCAGGCCGAAAAGAGGCCGTCGCCTGTTTCCACCGCGCGATTGGAACTGAACCTCAACCATTCGCGCAGTTCTGCGACGAAGGCAGGGTCGTCTATCTGGGCGCTGTTACCTTCAATGACGAACTCGGTGATCGCCGCCAGATCCGCTTCGCTTGTGAAAAAGGAAACCGAAACACCAGGCTCGCTGACCACCAATTCCAGCGTTCGCAGAGCTTCGTTCGAGAGAGGCTGGCCATCATAAAGCGACCGTGTGGACTGGCGAAACGGGATGGCTTGATAGAGCTCCGTTTCCAGCATCTGCGCCGGTCCAAAGTTGGCGATCACCGATGGCGTCGAGCCGCCTTCGACTTCGATGTCGGCAAACTGTCCACGCGCACCGGCGCCGATGGCAAGGTTTTCAGCGGCGCAGCCAAGACTGACCCAAAGATGATGGTCATCGGGATCAACGACCTCCGTCCGCCTCGTCGGGTCAGGCAGAATGCTCACGCTCCTCAGGCTAGGCTGGAACTGCCAGGGCTGGGTGTTGTGGCTGTTGGCGGCGAGCGTCGCCAGGCGAATGAGTTCGCGCGTTGCCGGGGCAACGTTGGGGCGAACGCGCTGCTGGGCGACTTCTCCTTCGTAAGCATCCAGGCGCGGCCAGAGCCCATAACCGGCGGCGCCAATCGCACCAACGGCCAGCCCTGTCCCCAATACGGCGCGTCTCGAAATCATGGTCCTGCAACCGCCTCATCTCGATTGGATGCACCATACTAACTCAGTGCGGCCAAATTCGGTTGCGGTTGGTCAATGGTTGGGTTGGGTCGGCTGCTTCTGTCGGTCAAAGGACAATGAGGCAAGCGATGCAGACAGCACACGGCCGCGGCCGGTCGACCGTATCGGCGCCGTCATTACCTTGCCACAGGTTACTCACTGGCGGGATTGAAGAAACCGTCCAGCACGCGTTCATAAATCCGCGTTAGAGCCTCCAGGTCGTCGAGCGCCACATGCTCATCGACCTGGTGCATGGTCTGGCCGACAAGGCCGAACTCCACCACTGGGCAGTAGTTCTTGATGAACCGAGCGTCAGACGTTCCGCCGGAGGTGGAGAGTCCCGGCTTGCGACCCGTTTCAGCTTCGACCGCCGTAACCAACGCGTCGACGAACGGGCCTGGCTCAGTAAAGAACGCTTCGCTGGCGTCCTTCTTCACCGCAAGCTCGTAGGTGCAGCCCTGCCAGTCGACGGAACCCAAACGCTGACGCAGTTCGGCCTCAAGGCTGGTGCGCGTCCAGTTTGAGTTAAAGCGCACATTCACCCGCGCCATCGCTCGCTGCGGGATGACATTGGTCGCTGGATTGCCGGTGTCGATGGTTACCGGTTCCAGATTAGACGGCTGGAACAGGTCGGTGCCGTCATCAAGTGGCGCTTTGAGCCCGACCAAAGCTTCGGCGAGGGGGTTCAGCGGATTGGCGGCAAGATGCGGATAGGCGACATGACCCTGCACGCCTTCGACCGTGATGGTCGCGGTGAGTGATCCGCGCCGTCCGATCTTGATCATCTCACCCATCGTGTTCGGGTTGGTCGGCTCGCCGAGCAAGCAGGCATCGATCTGCTCACCCTTGGCTTGGACATGCGCCATTAGAGGCTCGGTGCCGTTGATGGCAGGGCCTTCTTCATCGCCGGTCATGATGAAGGACAGGCGTCCATCAAACTCGGTTCCACGCTTCTCCAGGAAACGCGCAGTCGCGGCGACCATGGCGGCAATGCCGCCTTTCATGTCCACCGCGCCACGGCCAAAGAGCTTGCCATCCTCAACGACCGCGGAAAACGGCCCGTGCGACCAGTCGCCGGCATCGCCTTCCGGCACCACGTCCAGATGCCCTGCGAAGGCAAAATGCGGCGCATTGGTGCCAGGCTCAGCGCCCTGTGCGGCAAAGAGGTTGGCAATGTCGGGCGTGTCAGGCGCGGAGAAGACCGGCTCATCGCAGGCGAAGCCAAGCTCGGTCAGCATACCGGCCAGCGTCCCCAAAGCACCCGCGCTATCTGGCGTCACGCTCGGCTCGCGGATCAGTGCGGTAAGGACCGCGGCTGGGTCAGACAAGTTGACCGCGCTCACGCATCATCCTCGTCAGTTGGGTCAGGCGGTGCCTTGGTTGGAACCGCATCGCTTTCCCAGCCGAAACGGTTGGGCTTGCTGTCGCCTTTGCGCACGCCCAGCCAAATGGTGAGGATGATCATGATCGGCGGGATCAACATGCCGAGCGCGAAGAAGCCGGTCATGTTCAGATCATGCAGGCGTTTGACGGAAATGGTGATCGAAGAGATCGAGGCGGCTGTGTAAATGAGTGACTGGATCGGCCCCATCTCCCAGACAGGCACACCGGTATCCGGATCGATCACGATCACGCCGCTGACGCCGACAATGGCCGTCAAGAACAGCAGGGAAAGCCAGTAGACCTGCCGGCCGATGCGACCATCAAAGCGGAAGAACACCCAGAAAAACGTTCGCCAGTCAAACGGCGCTGCCGGCCCCATCGGACCGCTGCTTTGATCAGGCGCACGCGGGGGTAAGGGCGGCGGCGCGCTTGGGTTCGGATCGTTAGAAGAGGGGGGCGCGTCCGACACGGTACGAGGCATTCCTTTTTGGCGACATGGGTGGGAACGGCAGATCCCGATGCCGACGCCTCCCGCTTGCATCAGGGAGCGTCGGTGCCTCCTACATGTTTGGGAATGGACCGGCTTTCAAGCCCTTACCGGCATGATCCTCATCTGACTTGACCCAACGGACGCTTAGTAGGCGCTTGGCGAGCCGCCCGTCAGCCGGTCGACATCCCTGCCGGAGGGGTCAATCCGCGGGTTGGGCCCGAATTGGTTCATAGAGGGCGATCCGCCGCCGAACAGAAGCAGGATGAGTGCGTAGATGTTGATCAACGGCACGATGAGCAGCGCCATCCATAGCCAGCTGCGGTCCATATCATACCAACGCTTCAGCATCATGGCGATCAACGGCCAAATGCTCAGGAGCGCTGACGTCATCAGGCAGTAGGTCTGAGGTTTAAGCGTGAAACGTAACGCGGTTTCAACTGGCTGAAGACCGACATCCATCAACACGACATCGGCGCACAGGCCGGTCGCCAGCAGGATCAGTACAACCAGGAGGCCAAACCAAAGATCGCGTCGCCGGAAGCGACCATTTGGGGATAGAAAGAAGCTGATCATGTCCGTCTCCTGCTTCGTTCCCCCTGGCCCGTTTCGCTGTCCCTAGTCGCGCAACAGCTCGTTGATGGAAGTCTTCGAGCGCGTTTGTGCATCCACCCGTTTGACGATGACAGCGCAGGCAAGGCCAGGCCCCGGCGTTCCGTCCGGCAAGGGCCGGCCCGGAACGGTTCCCGGGACAACGACGGAAAAGGGCGGAACTTCGCCGCGGAATGTCTCACCCGTTTCACGGTCGATGATCTTAGTGGACGCCCCGATAAACACACCCATAGATAGCACCGCACCTTCGCGCACAACCACACCTTCGGCAACCTCGGAGCGGGCACCGATGAAGCAATTGTCCTCGATGATAACGGGCCCAGCCTGAAGCGGCTCCAGGACACCACCAATGCCCGCGCCGCCTGACAGGTGAACGTTCTTGCCGATCTGGGCGCAGGAGCCCACCGTGGCCCAGGTATCAATCATTGTGCCTTCATCAACATAGGCACCCAGATTGAGGAAGGAGGGCATGAGAACGGCGCCGGGAGCGACATATGCAGAGCGGCGGACCACGCAGCTTGGCACAGCGCGGAAGCCTGCCTTTTCGAAGTCAAGCGCGCTCCATCCATCGAACTTGGACGGGACCTTGTCCCACAAAACCGCATAATCCGGACCACCCTTGATGACTTCCATGGCGTTGAGGCGGAAGGAGAGAAGGACGGCCTTTTTCAGCCACTGGTGAACGGTCCAGGTGCCATCCTCGCCGCGGGTCGCGACACGTGCCTCTCCCTTGTCGAGGAGATCAAGGGCCGCAGCGACTGCATCGCGGACTTCGCCTTGAGTATGGATGTCGACTTGGTCGCGCGCCTCAAAGGCTTCTTCGACCGTTTTTTCGATGGCGCTGAGGTCGGTCATGGCATGGTGCATCGAAAAGATCCCCCAGAATTCTAACGTTTAGTTTTGGCCGTTTGGCGTGGCCATAGCGCGCAAGACATCGTCCAGAAAGTCGGCCAGATGGTCGGTGACATAGTGAACGTGGTTATCGTGTCGGCCTTCCAACTCCCATTCCTCATGGAACATTTCACCGGTGCCACGTGGCACGATCAGCGTGGTCAGCATGCCACGCTTGTGGGGTTCCAGAAGGTAGCGGGAGAGATCTTCAAACATGGCAGCGCGACTTGGCTCAATCCCCGTGACGTTGAGAAAACGCTCATAGGTCTCGCCGTTCGGCTTGGGCAGCAGGTCGGCGGCGACGATGTCAAACACATGCCGGAACTCTGTCGATACGCCAAGCCGTTCGAGCACCGCTTCGGCGTGTTTTTTTGTCCCGTTGGTAAAAACGTATTTCTCTCCCGGCAGCGCCTGGATGACAGCGTCGAGACGCGGGTCGGGTTCGAGGACCGAATGATCGATGTCGTGTACGTAGTCGAGGAAGTCGTCGGGCGTGATGCCCTTCTCCACCATCAGGCCACGCAGCGTGGTGCCATAGTTTTTGTAATAGTCCTTCTGCACCTGGCGTGCCTCCGCCCGCTCCAGCCCCAAGAGCCTTGAGAGATAAGAGGTCATCTTATCATCGATCTGCTCAAACAAGTTGGAGTGGCGCGGGTAGAGCGTGTTGTCGAGATCGAAGATCCAGTGCTCCACGCGGGCAAAGGGCTCCAGGCTTAAGTCGGTTTCATGCGAAAGGGTCATAGGGTGTCTCTGGTTCGCCGTCTGCTTTGCTAGCGGGTGATCAGCGTGCCAGCGCCATGGGCGGTGAACAGTTCCAGCAGAACGCAGTGGGGTGTCTTGCCGTTCAGGATCACGACGCCTTCCACGCCCTGCTCGACGGCCTGGATGCAGGTTTCGACCTTCGGGATCATGCCGCCGGCAATCGTGCCGTCAGCGATCAACGCGCGCGCCTTTGCGATGGTAAGTTCCGGCATCAGTTTCTTGTCGGCGTCCAACACGCCATCGACATCGGTGAGGAACAAAAGCCGGCTCGCGTTGAGTGCACCGGCGATGGAGCCGGCGAAGGTATCCGCGTTGACATTGTAGGTCTTGCCATCCTGCCCGGCAGCGACGGGTGCGATGACCGGGATGAGCGCCTCGCTGGTGACCATGTCGAGGACCGCTGGGCGCACCGTTTCCGGCTCGCCGACAAACCCCAGATCAACGACCTTCTCAATGTTGGAATCGGGATCGCGCGTGGTGCGGGTCAGCTTCTTCACCGTCACCATCTGCCCGTCCTTGCCGCACAGCCCGATAGCCTTGCCGCCGGCGCGGGTGATGTCCTGCACGATCTCTTTGTTGATCGAACCGGCAAGAACCATTTCGACCACTTCGATGGTTTTGTCGTCGGTGACGCGCAGGCCACCCTCAAACTTACTCTCAATGCCCAGCTTATCGAGCATGGCTGCGATCTGCGGACCTCCACCGTGAACGACGATGGGTTTGATGCCGGATTGTTTGAGGAGCGTGATATCCCGCGCGAACGCCTCCGAAAGCGCTGCATCGCCCATGGCGTGACCGCCATACTTCACCACTATGGTCTGGTCGGCGTAGCGCTGCATGAAGGGCAGCACCTGGCTGAGCAGCCGCGCCTGGCGCACAGGCTTGGGTTCCAGCGGTGTATCGGGGTCGTCGTCGAAGGGCATGGGCTTGGACGTTGGGAGAAAAGAGGTCGAAGGGTGGACACCGGTTCGCTCGCTGCGTCAAGCGCTGTGTCAGGAGTTCGTAAAAAACGCCGATGATGCGTCACCGCGCTCAATGGACAGTGGCAATGCGGTCGGTACGATCAACAGGCCAACAAGGCTCAAGCCATGACACTTTTGACAACCCGCGACCCCTATTCCTATCGCGCCGACCCGGCCGTCCCGTCCTTTGACGATGCCGGTGCGGTGACCTTCATGGATGGCGAGTGCGCGCTTTGCACCGTTGGCGCGCGCCTGATCGCGACTCTGGACAAGGCCGATCGTTTCAAGATCTGCCCGGTTCAGACGCCACTGGGACGTGCCATGCTTGCCCATTATGGGCTAGAGGTTGGTGATCCGGAAAGCTGGCTGCTGCTGGTCGATGGAAAGGCCTACACCTCTCTGGATGCCATAATCCGAGTTGGTCGATTGATTGGTGGCATCGGTTGGCTGTTGCAGCCACTGCGCCTGTTGCCGCGAAGCGTGCAAGACTGGCTCTACCGCCGCATTGCCCGTAACCGGTACACGCTGTTTGGCAGAACCGACATGTGTGCCGTGCCCGATCCGCGTTTGCGTGCCAAACTCATGGATTGATGGCGGCAACCCTTAAGCAAGCGCCTATTGGCCGTCTTCAAACTCCAATGCGCCCAGATCATCCAACAGGCGGGCAATGAAGCCGCGCAACACGTCGACACCTTGCCGTTTCTCCGACGATGTCAGCGCCAGGAAGGGATAGGCGGCGGGGCGCTTGGCAATCGCCTCTTGTGTCGCGTCTTTCACGCGCTCCACCTGCCCGGGCTTCAGCTTGTCGATCTTGGTGAGCACGATCTGGTAGCCGACGGCCGTCTCGTCGAGCATTTTCAGGATCTCCAGATCGTTCTTCTTCAGCCCGTGGCGGGCATCGATCAGCACGAAGACACGCGCCAGCTCCACGCGTCCGCGCAGATATTGGCGGATCAGCCGGTTCCACTTGTCGACCGCATCCTTGGGCGCCTTAGCGAACCCATAGCCCGGCATATCGACGATGCGCAGGGGCATGTCTTCAGCGGTAAAGAGGTTGAGCTCCTGCGTGCGGCCAGGCGTGTTGGAAGTGCGCGCAAGCCCCTTCTGGCTAGTGAGCGCGTTCAGCAGCGAGGATTTGCCTACATTCGACCGGCCAGCTAAGGCGATCTCGGGGCGTCCATCGGTCGGCAGACCAGAAGCAGCAACCACGCCTTTTTCGAACAAACAGGGGCGGGCGAAGCCCTGGTCCCACGCATCAAGCAGCTGGTCCGATAGCCCGATTGCCTCGAGCGATTGCATAGGTTGGGTGCGACCGGCGGTTACTCCGCCGGCTCCTTCGCCGCGTCCTTGTCATCAGCCTTTGTGGCGTCCTTGGGCGGCTTCTTGATCATGTTGCGAAGATTGTCCCACAACTCGATCTTCACGCCGTGGCGCTTCATGATGAAGGCCTGCTGGATGACCGAAAGGAAGTTGTTCCATGTCCAGTAGATCACCAGGCCGGCGGGGAAGGTGGCCAGCAGGAAGGTGAAGATGATCGGCATCCAGTTGAAGATCATCGCCTGCGTCGGATCGGTCGGCGCCGGGTTCAGCTTCATCTGAACGAACATGGTGATGCCCATCAGGATCGGCCAGACACCAAGCACCAGGAACGCGCCGATGAAAGGCACCGCCGACGGGTCGTACGGCAGAAGTCCAAACAGGTTGAAGACGGAGGTCGGGTCGGGAGCTGAAAGGTCCTGAATCCAGCCGAAGAACGGCGCGTGGCGCATTTCGATGGTGACGAACAGCACCTTGTAGAGCGCGAAGAAGACCGGGATCTGGATGAGCACGGGCCAACAGCCGGCGATCGGGTTGATCTTCTCTTTCTTGTAGAGCTCCATCATATGCTTTTGGAGTTCTGGCTTGTCGTCCTTGTAGCGGTCTTGGAGCTCCTTCAGCTTCGGCTGGACCTTCTTCATCTTCGACATGGACGCATAGGATTTGTTGGCCAGCGGCAGGAACACCAGCTTGATGCCAACGGTCACCAGAAGGATGGCGACACCGAAATTGCCGAACATGCCGAACAGCCATTTGATGGCAAAGAACATCGGCTTGGTAAGGAAGTAGAACCAGCCCCAGTCGATCAGCAGTTCGAACCGATTGACGCCAAGCGTGGCTTCATAGCCATCAACGATGGCGACTTCCTTCGCGCCGGCGAAAAGGCGGATTACCAGGTCCACGGTTGCGCCCGGCGCGACTTCAAAGCCGCCACCGAGATACGCAGCGACAAAGCTTTCGCCAGAGGCGATCTGGTCCACGCGGAACTCGCCGCGGAACCGGTCAAGCCCGGATGGGATCAGCGTTGCGGCCCAGTATTTGTCGGTGATGCCCAGCCAGCCTGATTCCACGTCGCGGTATTGGGTGGGGCCATCGTCGCGCAGATCGTCATAATCGATCTCGGCAAGGCCATCCTCGCCGAAAAAGCCGATCATGCCCTCATGCAGAATGAACATACGGCTGGTGACCGGCTCGCCATGGCGGGCGATCAGGCCATAGGGATAAAGCAGCACGCCAGCTTCAGAGGCGTTGTCCACCGACTGGCTGATGGTGAACATATAATCTTCGTCGACCGCAATGGTGCGGCGGAAGGTCAGGCCCTCGCCATTGTCATAGACAAGCGTGACCGGCGTAGAGGCTGTGAGTGTTGTGTTGCCTTCGCCCTGCCAGATCGTGGACGCAGTCGGCAGGGTCGCAGAGCCGCCAGCGCCTTGGGCCCAGCCGAACTCAGCATAGAATGGCGATGGCGTGCCCGACGGCGAGAACAGGATGACGGTGTCGGAATCCTCGTCGAGCGTCTCGCGATACTCGCTGAGGTGAATATCGTCGATCCGGCCACCTTCCAGATTGATGGTGCCGGTGATGTGTGAGGTTGCGATGTCGATCCGAGAGCCGGCTGCCACCACGGCCTCGCGATCAAGGCTCGTCGGGATACCGGGGATGGTCGCATCGCCGGTGACGCCCGCTGAGGTCGGGGCGCTCTCATCGACATTGATCGGGGTGCCATCGTCACCAAGGGTTGGGGGTTGCTGCGCCTCCAGACGGGCGCGTTCGGCCTCCATCTGCGGGCCGACATAGAGATATTGCCACACCACCAGAATGCCCAACGATAGGGCAATGGCGAGGATGTAATTGCGGTTTTCCATGGACTATCCGGCGGTTGGGCGCGTGTCGGTGGTCGTGTCAGCCAAGGTGGTGCGAGCATGAACCTTTGCAAGCCCGCGCTCCATAGCTTTGACCAGCGACGCAAAGGGCATGCTGGCCGCGAGCGGTCGGGCTATGAGCACATAATCATAACCGGGCCGAAAGCCTAGACCCCGTTGTGTCGCAATTGCCGATTTCAGGCGTCTTTTGATCCGGTTGCGCATGACAGCACCGCCTTCTTTGCGGGGGACAGTGATGCCGATGCAGGCCGGATCTGCGGCACTGCGGGGTCGACTCTGCTTAACAAAGGGCGCCTGATGCGCCCTTTGGCCACGCTTGGCGGCCAGGTAATCCTGTCGGCGGATAAGCCGACCCAAAGGCGCCTGTCCGGCCTGCTTCCCGGTTCCGGGAAACGCCTTGCCACCCTCGCGATCGGCCGCCGAAACCCGGGCCATCGACCGGCTGCGGC
>JBHJIX010000130.1:0-25429 GCA_050043025.1 Cohaesibacteraceae bacterium | reverse complement strand
TGGGGGGTGCCGACATCCACGCGCTCTTCGCCACGCACGGTGATGGAGCCATGTTCTCCACGGGTGACGATGCCAAGCTCGGCGTCGTCCTTCAAAGCGCTGATCGCGGTTTCCAGATCGCTTGTTTGATAAAGCGCGTGCAACTCATGCTCGTTGGCAAACAGCGTGTCGACCTGGCCGGAGCGCATCAGATCGATGAACTCCTCGCGGTAGCGATCGACGCAGAAGGAATCCGACAGGGTGAGCGCCACCCGTCGTCCGGCCTGCTTGGCGATCTTTGCGGCCTCGCGGAAGGCCTCCTTGGCCTTGGCCGGGTCCCACAGATAGCCTTCCATGTAGGTGATGGCCGACGCGGCGATCAGATCTGGGTCGATGTCGCTGACAGACAGCTCCTGGGAAGCGGTGAGCGCAGTGTTCATGGTGCGCTCTCCATCGGGCGTCACCAGAATGATCGAGGTGGCCGTGCCAATGCCCTGCGACCGGCTGAGAGGTGACACCTCAAACATCACGCCAATGCCGCGCATGTCATGGGCGTAGGCGCGGCCATTATCATCGTCGGTGATCTTGCCAATGTAGGCCGCCTTACCGCCGAGCGAGGCAACGGCGGCAGCTGTGTTGCCGGCCGATCCCCCGGACATGCGGGTGGCCTGGCCAATGCGGTTGTAGAGCCGGGCAGATTCGGCTGTATCGACCAACCGCATCGAACCCTTCACCAGATTCTCACGCACCAGAAAGTCGTCTTCAACATGGGCAAGAATATCAAAAATGGCATTGCCGATGGTCACCACGTCGAAACGCGGCGGCGGAAGGGTCTGGGCAGAAGACATGATGGTGCATCCCTTGGCAGGGCGGGAGGAGGACGGCTGACGCGCCGCCGGTGATGCGGCGCAGCTTTGACCCATTGTGTGACAGGCTTCAACTGCCTATCTGCCGGAGGCACCTGCCCACTCTTTCCCAAATGGGGGCGCATCAACCATGCTGTCCGTTGTTCGCCGCGCCGCTGGCGATGTGTTTTCACCGCCTTTTCGCGGGGTTCTGTTCAAATCGCTCGGCATCACGATTTTGGCGCTGGTCGCAGCCTGGTTCGGCCTGGAAATGCTGATCGACCATCTGGTACAACTGGAAACCTGGTGGCTCGATGGGCTTATTCAGATCGTCTCGGGTCTCACCCTTCTTGTCGCAGCGGTGTTTCTGGTGGTGCCGATTACGGCGCTGGTTGCGACGCTCTTTCTCGATGACATCGCTGAGGTCGTCGAGAAGACGCATTATCCCAACGACCCGTCGGGGGAGCCTTTGCCTGTTCTGGCAGCCATCCGTTCGGCCATCGGGTTCACGCTGGTGGTCATTGGCGTGAACCTTGTGGCGCTGATGCTGCTTCTGGTGCCGGGCATCAACGCCATCATCTTTCTGGTGGCCAACGGTTATCTGCTGGGACGGGAGTATTTTGAGCTTGCTGCTTTTCGTTTTCGGCCACGGGCTGAAGCCAACGCGCTCAGACGTGTCCATGGCGGGCGTGTGTTCCTGGCTGGCTTGGTGATCACCGGACTATTAGCGGTGCCGATTCTCAACCTTTTAACACCGCTCTTTGCGACATCCCTGATGGTGCATCTGCACAAGGACCTGTCGACGCGGCGCACTTCCTAGGCAGATTTCTTCAACGCTCTCGGCGCATCGGCCGGGTTCGGCACCTTATCCTTGAACTTGCAGATCGGGATGACCGGGCAACGCCAGCATTCGGGCGTGCGCGCCTTGCACAAATAGCGCCCATGCAAAATGAGCCAGTGGTGCGCGTGCAGGCCATACTGATCCGGTACCACCCTATCGAGAATCGCTTCCACCGCTTCCGGCGTCTTGCCAGGTGCAAGGCCGGTGCGGTTGGAGACACGAAACACATGGGTGTCGACGGCATTGGTGTGGTGGCCAAAAGCCATGTTCATGACGACATTGGCCGTCTTGCGGCCGACACCAGGTAGGCTTTCCAGATAGTCGCGATCTTCGGGCACCTCGCCTTCGGGAAGGTCATCACCGAAATCGGCAATCAGCCGTTCCGACAGCGCGATGACGTTCTTGGCTTTGTTTTTATAAAGCCCGATCGTCTTCACATGCTCACGCACCACATCCTCGCCGAGCGCAACCATCTTTTTGGGCGTTTGGGCCTTGGCGAACAGGGCGGGTGTGGCCTTGTTGACGCCGGCATCGGTTGCCTGCGCGGACAGCACCACGGCCACCAAGAGCGTGTAGGCGTTTACATGCTCCAGTTCGCCCTTCGGCTCCGGCTCAATGGCGTGGAAGGCAGCGAAGAGCTCCTCAATCTCTGCTCTTTTCAGGCGCGAACGGCCAACGCGCGGTCTTTTTGAAGTTTTTTTGGATGCTGGCTGATTTGTGGGCATGGCGTTTTCAGAGTGAGCGAATCGGGGCGATTATGGGCCTGTTCGGCGTGTTTGTGACACATCGCCCTCGGCTATCGGACCCAGCGTCATATGAGGCAATGTGCGCATCGCCAAGGCAGAAACAACCCGATAAGGGACCGGCACGATATCGAGTTTTTGGAGTACAAATCCATGCGTTTTTTTGGATTAATGCTGGCCGGTTTGGCGTTAAGCGGTTGCGCCACTGTGGTGCGCGGTGTGGACAATGATGTTGCCTTTGAAAGCGAGCCCGCCGGCGCGACCATGACCACCACACTTGGCCACAGCTGCACAACGCCCTGCACGCTTTCAATCCCGCGCAGCGACAGTTTCAGCGCGACGTTCAATCTGGAAGGCTTTGAACCGCGCACCGTGCCGGTGGAAGCGCGCATGTCAGCAGCGGGCGGCGCCGGTGTTGCCGGCAATGTCATCGCCGGCGGCTTTGTCGGCATGGCGGTGGACGCCTCGACCGGGGCAATGAACGATCACTTCCCCAATCCAGTCTTTGTCAATTTTTCAGACCCGGCGATGACCACAACCCCGGCGACCGACAATACCAACAACGCGCCTGCCACGCGCGACACACCCGCTGCCGATCCGGTCCCGACTTCCTGATCTTTTGGGTGGAAGCGGGCAGTGACTTTGCCTGCGCGCTTGCCTTCTCGACGCCGCACGGCTCTGGCATAATCCGTTTATGCAGGACCCTCACGCGTTCACGTCGATTACTGCCGAACCCTTGGCCGGCAATGCCGTCTTCGCGGCGCGCCTAACGCCGCATCGCTCCTTGCCACGCAACGGGTTCGTCGCGCTGATGCTGATCATTGGCGGGCTCGCCCTGTCGTCAGGCATCATGTTCCTGGCACTTGGCGCCTGGCCGGTGATGGCGTTTTTGTTGCTCGATGTCGTCATCGTCTACGCGGCATTCCATTTCAGCTATCGCTCCGGGCAGGCCTATGAGGACGTGACGGTCACGCCCAATGAACTGACCATCAAGCGTGTGAGCCCCTGGGGCCGGGTCACGGTCGACCAGTTGCACCCGGTCTGGACGCGGCTGAAGACGGCCTACGATCCAGAAGAAGAGCTGGTGCTGGCTATTAAGCTGGAGAGCAAGGGCCAGCAGATCACCGTCGGGTCCTTCATGAATCCGGACGATAAAGAGAGCTTTGCCAATGCACTCGGCGCAGCCTTGGCCCAGGTGAAGCGCGGCATGCCAGCTTAAGCTTCCACGCCATCCCGCATTTTGGTTTGCTTTCGGGTGGTTTGATGGTCAGGGGCAAGTAAAGTCACGTCCATGATGCTTGACCAAACGACCCTCACCGACACCGCCCAGCAGGTGCCACCGTTCGCCGGCCTGGAAGCGCCTTACGATGAACGGTGCGCGGCCTATGACAGCGTGCGCGGCGCCATCGCCTTCATCTCAACCCATGCGCTCGATCAGCCCGATCTTGACACCATTGCCGAGGCGGTAGGCGAACATCCGGCGATCCTAACCCGTAAGTTCCGCGCTTTTGCCGGGCTGACCCCCAAGGCCTTCCTGCAAGCGGTGACGCTCGACAAGGCCAAGAAGCTTCTGGAGGCCGGTGAACCGGTTCTTGATACCGCGCTCGACACGGGGCTTTCCGGGCCAGGCCGGTTGCACGACCTGTTCGTCACCCACCATGCAATGCCGCCGGGCGCCTATCGCGCCAAAGGGGAAGGCCTGACGCTTGCCTATGGGTTTCATCCTTCGCCCTTCGGTTTGGCGCTTGTTCTGCAGTCCGAACATGGGTTGGTCGGCATCGCCTTTTGCGAACCGGGCGAAGAAAAGCCGACCTTTGAGGACATGGCGAGCCGCTGGCCGCGTGCGAACTATGTGGAGGATTGGGATGCGACGGCACCAACCGCCCGGCGCATCTTCGATCCCGAACTCTGGAACGCTGATACGCCCTTGCGCATCACGCTCATTGGGACTGACTTTGAGGTCTCAGTGTGGGAGACGCTTCTTTCCATCCCACTTGGGCGCACCACGACCTATGGCTCGATTGCCGGCCATATCGGGCGACCCAAGGCATCGCGCGCCGTCGGCGCGGCGGTCGGCAAGAACCCGATTTCCTTTGTCGTGCCATGCCACCGCGCGGGTGGGGCAACCGGCGCGTTGACCGGCTACCATTGGGGCCTGACGCGCAAGCGGGCGATGCTGGGCTGGGAAGCAGCGAGCATTGGGAAAGTCGGCTCTGACGCGCAGAGCGCCCTCTTTCCGTGGCGCCGGCAGCCGACGATCCGTCGGCGCACATTGCGCGCATCCTTTCAGGGTACGAAACTGCGGCAGATGACTTTGTTGCGCGCACCGCCGGCCTCCCGGAAGGATGTCCGCGTGATTTTTTGAATCGCCTTGTCGGCTCGCTTTCAAAGCCCGTACTGGATGTTGGGGCCGGCGCTGCCCGTGATACGCGGCGACTGGCACAGTGGAGCCATGCCGTGACAGCCGTCGAGCCCGTTCCATCCCTGCACCGGGCGGGCAAGCAGCGCTGCGGCACCTTACCGGTGCGCTGGGCAGATGCGGCCCTGCCAACGCTCAGGACGCGAGATTCATCGCTGCGCCCATCCAGCTACCGCGTTATCGTCGTGAATGGGGTCTGGCACCATGTCCCGCCTGAGGCGCGCGAAACGGCGCTCCGCCGACTTTCCCAGCTTCTCGCCCCAAGAGGTCGCCTCATCCTGTCCATTCGCCACGGACCGACACCGGCAGCGAGGCCCGGCTTTCCGGTGAACCGACTTTCAACGCTGTGCATGGCAGGACGGCACGGCCTTGCGCCGAGATCCACCCATGAGCGGCCCTCTCTGCAGGCTGCAAACCTTCGGCTTGGCGTCAGCTGGACCTGGCTGGTGCTGGAGAGGCTTAGTCCGCCAGGTCGATCTTCTCGGCGATCCCGCCAGCCTCGTCGAGCCGGTAGATGATCGGCGCGCCGGTGCCCAGTTCACGCTTCACAATCTCTTCGCCCGACAGGCCTTCAAGCTGCATGATAAGCGAGCGCAGCGAGTTGCCGTGCGCTGACACCAGGATGCGCTTGCCCTCCAGAACCTTCGGAAGGATCTCGCGGTCAAAATAGGGGAGCACGCGCTCGGCGGTCATTTTCAGGCTCTCGCCGCCCGGCGGTGGAACGTCATAGGAGCGGCGCCAGATGTGCACCTGTTCCTCGCCGAACTCCTGGCGGGCCTGGTCTTTGTTCTTACCGGTCAGGTCGCCATAGTCGCGCTCGTTGAGGGCCTGATCGCGGGTGATGGGCAGATCGGTGCCCATCGCTTCCTGCATCAGGTCGAGCGTGCGCTGAGCGCGCAGGAGATCGGAGGTGTAGGCCTCATCAAACTCCAGCTTCATGTCTTTGAGCTTCTGGCCCGCCGTGCGGGCTGCCTGCACGCCTTGCTCGGTCAGGTCTGGATTTTTCCAGCCGGTGAAGAGGTTCTTCAAATTCCATTCGCTCTGACCGTGGCGGACGAGCACGAGAAGGCGTTCCATGGATGGTTTCCTTTGCCGCTGGAAGGAGGGGTTTAAGACTTGGTGGCGAGGCCTAGCACATCGCGCATGGTGTAGCGTCCCGGTTTCTTGCCATGTCCCCAAAGCGCCGCCTGGACCGCGCCACTGGCAAACAGGCTGCGATCTTCAGCATGGTGAGACAAGGTGATGCGCTCGGCCGGGCCGGCGAACACGGCATCATGGTCACCGACCACTGACCCGCCACGCAGGCTGGCAAAGCCAATGCTGCCATCGGGGCGCGGACCGGTTTCACCATGGCGGGTGAACACGCCGGCATCTGGCAGGGAAAGGCCACGCGATGAGGCGGCTGCCTCGCCCAACATCAGGGCCGTACCGGACGGCGCATCCACTTTGGCTTTGTGGTGCATTTCGAGGATCTCGATGTCAAAGCCCAGAGGAAGGGCAGCCGCGGCCTGCTCGACCAGAACGGCCAACAGGTTCACGCCCAGGCTCATATTGCCGGACTTGATCACGACGGCATGGCGGGCCACGGCGTCGAGCTTGGCCTCGTCACCCGCCGCCATGCCGGTCGTGCCGATGACATGGACAATGCGCGCCTGGGCGGCAAGTTCCGCATAGTGCAGCGTGGCGGCTGGTGCGGTGAAGTCGAGCACCGCGTCACAGGCCGCGAACACGGGCAACGGATCATCGGTGAGGGCCGTGCCGATAGCCTTGCCGCCGGCCAAAACGCCAGCGTCTTCACCCAGCGCTTCAGCACCTTCACGCTCAACAGCGCCGGCAAGCGTCGCGCCATCGGTGGCCAATATGGCAGCAATGAGCGCGCGGCCCATCCGTCCTGACGCGCCAACAACGGCAATCCGCACCATGGTTGATTTGGCTCCTGCAATCTCTGGTCGGCATCTAGCCTGCTGGCGTGCATGGGCGCAACAGCGTTCGAAGAACCCGCCGGTTAGAGCTTCCGTAGACGCAGGCGCGATGGGTTGTCGAAGGCTGCCAGAAAGGCAAACGCGTCTTCGGCAAGGCCAACAAAACCCTTGTCGACCAGCGGGCCGGTTGCCGGTGTTTCAGCAAGCAGGATAGCTGGTGCATCGCTCCAGCGGCCATAGGCGACGACATGGTCGATCAGACGTTGCTGGCCTTCCCGATCGCCGACTAGGCAATCGATGAACACCGCGCCCTCGACGAAGCGCGCAGCGCACGCAGCATGCGGCTTCCCAGATCTTTCGATCAGCCATCCCATCTGGGTTGCGATTGCGCGCAGCGCGATGGCCTGATCAAGCCCCAGCCGGGCGAGCTTCGACAGATCGTCAACCGTGATGGCGCGGATGGTATTGCGGACGTCAGCCACGCGCGGCGAGCCCGGCCTCGATTTCTTCAACAGCGCGGCGGGCGGCAGCGGCAGGATCGTCGGCCTCGATGATAGGCCGCGCCATGACCAAGATATCGGCGCCATCGGCAATGGCCTTTTGCGGCGTCACGACGCGTTTCTGCTCACCAGCTTCACCATCGGCAAAGCGAATCCCCGGCGTCACAAGCAGCATGTCCTGGCCAAGAGCCTGGCGAAGCGCCGGCGCTTCCAGGGCCGAGCAGATGAGACCCGGCATGCCGGCTTGCTGGGCCTGGAGCGCGCGGGCCATGACGAGCTGATCGGCCGGAACGGCATAGCCGGCTTCCTGCAAATCCTCGTCATCCATTGAGGTCAGCACGGTGACACCAAGCAGGTTGAGCGTCGGATTTGGTCCCAGCGCCTCCACACCGACACGCATAGCCTTTGGGTAGGCATGAACAGTGAGAAAAGTGGCGCCGGTGGCGGCCACGCTTCGCACGCCCTCAGCAACCGTTTGGTCGATGTCGAGAAGCTTCAGATCGGCAAACACCGTCTTGCCAGCGCGCGACAGCTCTTCAATCAGGCCGAAACCGCCTGAGTAGGCGAGCCGGTGACCAATCTTGATAACCCCGATCTCGTCCCCGACCCGATCAAGCATGGCGCGGGCGGCATCGACCCCTGTGACATCAAGACCGAGCGCTAGGCGGGATTTGGCGTCCGGGAGCGCGACCATCAGCTTTTCAACTTGCCGGCGACATCAAACAGCCGCTCCAGCTGGGCGGTTGCAAGGTTGATCGTGCGGTCATTGGCAAAGCTGCCATCCTCATTGAAGGCCGAGGCACCGCCGCCAACGGTCAATTGTTCGGGCATCACGATCGCGCCGAGGCGGGTGATCGTCGGACGGAGCTGATAGAGGCTGTTCACCCCACCCTGCACGCCGGGGGACACGGCACCGAGCGACCAGACAGGCTTCTTGAAGACCAGCGAGCCGGGCTGACCTTCCACCCTCACCCGGCTCAGCCAATCGATGGTGTTCTTCAGAAGCGGAGTGATGCCGCCATTGTACTCCGGCGAGGCGACGAAAATCGCATCCTGCTCGACCATCAAGGCCTGGAGCGCTTTGATCGGTTCAGGTGGGCCGTTCTGCTTCTCCCAATCGGCATCGAACAAGGGCGCTGGGTGATCGGCGAGGGAAATCTGGACGGCATCGAAGCCGACATTTGAGGCCATGCTGGTGATGGTCGAGGCAAGTTTCGTGTTCACGGACCCGTCGCGGGTGGACCCGGACAGGGCAAGAAGGCGGACTGACGACATGATGGGATAGGACCGGAAGCTCGGGGGTGGCTGTGTGGCGGTTACACTAGGCCATGTGGCATCCGGGTCAATGGGCGGTCGGGCTCACGCGGTAGGTCCACACCCGGGCCGGCGGCACGTTGCGGACAATCCATTTTGATTTTTCGACTGAGAAGCTCCCCGGCTCAGGCCTCACCGGTGGCACCAAGGCGTAGGAAAACTGAATGAAGGCGCCTCCAGGAACCAAGGCTTTGACGGCCTTGTGGACGAGCGCGCGGCGCTTGGCATAGGGGCTGGTGAAAAGCGGCAAGCTGGAGACGATCCCGATCAACGGTTCATCGTCCCAGTAGGGCGCTTGCAGATCGAACGCATCGCCGCGTCGCACATCGATGGCCGGAAAACGGCGACCCAGGAGATCGGCAAACCGATCACAATACTCCACGGACGTTATTCGGTTGGGCGCGATACCACGGTCAATGATGGCCTTGGTCACAACACCGGTTCCAGGGCCCAGTTCCAGCACACGACCGGTTTGCGATGGGTCGAGCTGGCTTGCCATGGCCTCGGCGAGTTCATCGCTTGATGGGGCAACCGCCCCGATGGACATCGGGTTGCCGACCCATTGGCGCAGAAAGCGCGACTGATCGACAAGCTTCGAAAAGGCCGCCGGCAGCGCCGCGTGAGGGACAGGTTCAGGTGATGTCACGAAAGAAACTCGCCGCACAAAGGGATCGCGCCGTTATGGCACCTCATCGTCCGTCAGACTACGCTTATGTGTGACAGGCGGATGACGTGGCGCGCGGTTTCTGAGCGAAAAGACCTGTTCTAGGGCCGGCTGGCGGTGAGATCGAAGGGCACCTCGACGGCGTGGAGCAGCCAGGCCTAGTTTGCCGCGCCCACCGCACCGATGCCGAAATCCAGCCGGTTAAGTGTGGCGCTGCCGGAAACGGTGGCGACACCATCCGCCTCGGCAAAGGTAAAGGTAAGCGGGACATCAACGCTGACACCGCGAAGGGTCAACGTTCCGCTTGCCTGGTAACGTCCATCCTCAAGCGCCGCGAACGCTGTGGCGGTGTAGGTCGCTGTGGCATGGTTGGCGAGGTCGAACCCATCGTTCCCGGCCGACTGGGCCTGCAAGGTCGCATCGCCCAGCGTGATGCTGGCCATATCGATGGTGATGGCCGCGTTGGCCGACCCCAGATCATCGGGATCGAACTGGATGTCGCCGGACCAGCTGGCAATGGCCCCTTCAACGGCGTTGCCGGTATAGGTGACAGTGAACCCAAGTGTGCTGGCTTCATGATCGATCACCCAGGCGCCAGCGGTGGCAGGCACCGTGCTGGCCGCAACAGTTTCCGTTGTGGTGGCGGTTGGTACAGCCTTTTGCGCGACGCCCCACACAATGCCCCCGGCGACAAATGCGACGGCCAAACCGAACGCTATACAGCCCACGCCGAAGCGCGCGACGGAGTTCGGCAGTGTGCGGGCCGACACCACCATGCGGGCAATGAGGTTGTCACGGGCGATGAACTGGTGCTTCAGCGCAGCGGCGATGTGCAGGAGAACCAGAAGACCCATGACCAATGACAGGTTTTCATGCACTGCCTTCAGCACCTCCTCGGCGTTGTGGCGAACGGCCAAGGATGCATCGGCCAGCAAGGGCAGATGCGCGAAGGGCAGGGCGTCGAGAAGAAAGAAGAAGGTTGGAATGCCGGTCGGCGAGACCGACGCCATCGCCCAGCCCGACAGCGGGAGGAGGATCAACAGAGCGTAGAAACCAATATGGGTGCCGCTCGCCGCCAAATGCTCAAAGCGTGTCATGCCCTCTGGTAGCGCTGGAGCGGGATGGGCGAGCCGCCAGACAATTCGGGCGAAGGAGAGAGCCAAGATACTAAGGCCGACGGTCTTGTGGATCTGAAAGACCGTGAAAACAGCCGTTGAGGCCTGCTCGCCGGCGGAAACCATCCATTTGCCGCCAACCATCTGAAACAGGATCGCCACCGCGATCACCCAGTGCAGGATGATCGCGACGGTGGTGTAGCGCCGGTCCGACCCGGTGTCCGTCAGGGGAGGGGAAAGAGCGGCCATGGCGGGTGGTCCAGCGCTGTCTGCCGAGTGGCTGGCGCGTTACTGCGCCAGGAACTCAGAGTTGATGGTGATCGTGACCTCGGCGCCAACGTTCGGGGCAAAGGTCGAGAAGCCATAGGCTGTGCGATCGATCGTGCCGGTGGCGGCGATGCCGAAGGCAGCATTGTTGGTGAAAGGATGTGTTTCCATGAAGCCGATCAGCGTTGCGTCCAGCGTCATCGGCAGCGTCTGGCCGAGGAAGGTGAGGTCGCCGGTGATTTCAGCCGTGTCGTCGCCCGTCACCGTGATGCTGGTTGAGGTGAAGGTCGCTTCGGGGAAGTTGGCGGTGTTCAGCCAGTTTTCACCCTGCAACTCAGCATTGAAATCGTGGCGATCAGGGAATGGAAAGTCCGTGTCGACGGAGGCCATGTCGATGGTCGCTGTCAGCGTCGACTGCGAAACATCCTCAGCGTCCAGTTCGACGGTCGCGGAGACCGTGTTCACGCGGGCGGTGTAGTTGGAAAGGCCGAAGTGGTTGACCGTCCAAAAAAGACTGGTGTGGGTCGGGTCGCTGGCATAGGTGCCCGATGGGATGGCAACGCTCTCAGCAGCAGCGGCGCCAATGAGGGCAGTCGACAGGGCAAGCCCCGTAGCAAGGGTGGTGATGGTGCGCATGGGATCGATCTCCGAAGGGGGTAGCAGGCTTGGAAAGCACAACAGGTAAGGCAAACTTGTGGTGGGAACAGGTCCAAAAGTGACAAACACAGCGTCCATCATTCCTGACCAATGAAGCCGTCGCTGTCATCAAATTGTAAGAAACCGTTTCGGGTTGTGCGTGATGAGGCGATGGGTGAAACATCCCGGTATGGACGTCACAAAGCTTTCTTTGCGGGCCAATGCGTTGTCCCAACCTGGATGCGTGCTGTTTGAGCAAGCCCTTGACGGCGAACAGCAAACGGCGCTGGTCGGTACCTTGCGTGAGGTTCTTGCAAGCGCGCCCCTGTTCCAGCCGACCATGCCGCGCACCGGAAAGCCGCTTTCGGTGCGCATGTCGAATTGCGGGTCCTTGGGCTGGGTGGCGGATCGATCAGGCTATCGCTATCAGCCCCATCATCCGGTTACCGGCAAGCCCTGGCCGCCGATCCCCGATGTGCTGACAACGGTATGGCACGCCGTTGCCCCGGACGCGCCGGTGCCAGAAGCCTGCCTCATCAACTGGTACGAGCCGGAGGCGAAAATGGGGCTGCACCAAGACCGGGACGAGGAGATGTTCGACGCGCCGGTCGTCTCGGTCTCGCTGGGCGATGATGCGCTGTTTCGCCTTGGTGGAACCACGCGCGGCGGCAAGACGGAGGGCATCCGTCTGCGCTCTGGCGATGTGTTGGTGTTGGGCGGGGCGTCGCGGCTCGCCTTTCACGGCGTGACGCGGATTTATCCGGGCACATCGACCCTGCTTGATGCGCCGGGGCGGATCAATCTGACCCTGAGGCGGGTCACCGCTTAGTTCAGATCAGCCCGGATTGAGAGCGGGAAGCACCAGCCGATTGAGAACCATGGTTGGGTTGATCCACTGATCCATGCGGTTGTAGTGGCCGGAAAAGGTCACGATGACCAGGTCCAGAGAGGGCAGCAGGTAGAGCCGTTGGCCGCCATTGCCGATGGCAAAGACCATGGGGTGAATGATGCTTGGGTCGGCAGGAATTCTCTGCTCTGACGTGTACCATTGATGGCTGTAGGTTCGGCCAAAGCTTGCGTCGAATTGTGGTGTGCTGATCGTTTCGATCCAGCTGGCTGGCACCGCCTGTTCGCCGTTCCACCGGCCATTCTCCAGCAGCATCTGTCCGATCCTAGCGAGATCAGGCGCTGTTAGGCGCAGGCCCGATGCCGCTGAGCGCACGCCATCCGCGCCGCCATGCCATTCATACTGGGTGACGCCGAGCGGGGCGAACAAGACCTCCTCAACGAAAGCATCAAGGCGCTTGCCCGTTCCGACTTCGATCAGACGGGCGATCAGCATGCTTGCGCCGCCACTGTAGGTCCAGCGCGTGCCGGGCGCGTGGGCCATCGGCCGGTCGAGGATGAACCGATAGCGATCATCGGCCCGCTCCATCGCGATCTCAGAATTGTTGGGATCGGTGTAGGGCAGGTCTTCGTTCCAGGTGGTCCCCATGGTCATGTTGAGAGCATGGCTCACTGTCCAGTCCGCGCGCTGCGGATCGGCCTGAAGATCAGGGTAGTCGGGAAAGGCCGCCAGGAGCGGCGCTTGCGGCGGCGGCACCTGCCCGCGGTCCAGCGCAATGCCGTAAAGCAGACTGGTGATGCTCTTGGTCACCGACCGCAGGTCATGCAGCGTGCTGGCGCTGTGCTCGACCCGGCCGAGAGGCCGGCCCCAGTTCTCGTCCTCGCCAGCGAAGTAACGCTCAAGCGCTGTTTGACCGCGCCAGGTCACATGCACGCTGTGCAGACCGATCAAAAGACCCGAGGCGAACGCCATGTCCAGCCGATTGGGCAAATCGGCAGGAAAGCCGGCCATTGCCATGGGCCCATCCTCGCTGGTGTGTTCACCGATTTGCATCGCCCTCGCCTTGGCGCTGGCCATGCCGACACCGCCAGCCACCGCCGTTAGAACGGCCCGGCGGCTCCAGGTCGGGCCGATTGCTTAACCCTCCATGGGTTCGTTGGACGGTGTCATCCAGCCGACCATTGCGCCATCGGGCTGGCGGACCATGGCGATGCGGCCAACGCCCTGAACATCAAAGGGTTCACCCATGACCACGGCACCTTCTCCTTTGGCCTTGGCCAAGGCTGCATCGACATCATCAACGGCGATGTAGGCCATCCAGCCCGCCGGCATTTCGGCAAACTGAGGGCTCTTGGAGATGTCGAACATCCCGCCAACGGTCACATCGCCCGACATGCAGATGTGATAGGTCGTGCCGTCGGGCATGGGCATCTGCTCGAATGTCCAGCCCATGGATTGGGAATAGAGTTTCTGTGCGCCCGCGACGTCGCGGGGCATCAGTTCGTTCCAGTGAAACGCGCCATGTGGTGTCGTCATTGTCTCCCCCGCGCTGAATTCTCAGCCTGGTTTATCCCGGTCATGAGGTCTGCCGGGATTTGCGGGCGGTTTTGTAGCACACAATCGGGCCCGCCGCAGCGGCTATTGCAGCTACGGGTCAGGTCTCATGACACGATGCTGTGAAGGGGTTTGGCCCCTGGCGGTTAGGCCGACTTGTCGACCGCTTCACCGGGCTCAGCCGAACCGGCTGTGTCACCTGGTGCCGCTGAGGGCTCGGCTTCAATCGGCTTGTCGACCTTTTCGGGCTTTGGGCCGCCCTTGGTAACACCGACCATGGCCGGGCGAAGAACGCGGTCGCCAATCATGAAGCCGGCGGCCACGACCTGGGTCACCATGCCCGAAGGCTGGCTTGGATCGGGTACTTCGACCATCGCCTGATGCTGGTTGGGGTCAAAGCGCTCGCCCTCAGGGACGATCTTCTTCACGCCGCTTTTGTCGAGAACCGAGAGCAGCTCGCGCTCTGTCATCTGAACGCCTTCCAAAAGGTTCTTCCAAACCTCATTGGCGGCGCCTTGCTCATCATCCGTTACGGCAGAGAGCGCGCGGGTAAGGTTGTCGGAAACCGACAGGAGCTCGCGGGCAAAGCCGGAGACGGCGAATTTCTTGGCGTCGGCGACTTCGCGAGCGGTGCGGCGGCGCAAGTTTTCCATTTCAGCGGCAGCGCGCATGCGCTGATCGCGAGCCTGCTCCAGCTCATCCTGCAGCGCGCCGATCACTGCCTCATAGTTTGGGCCCTGTTCCCAGCCGCTTGCAGCGTCATCGGCTTGCGCGCTGATCTCCTCGTCGCCTTCCGCCTCTTCAGCAAGGCGCTCGCGCTCCATTTCTGCGGCTGCGTCCTCTGCGGCCAATTCTTCAGGGCTTTTGCCAGCACCGGACATGGTCAAACCTCATGCGGAAAATAGGGGGAAAAAATCGTGCAGGGCATATCAGGGGCTTTGCCCCAAAAATCAAGGCTCCAAAGCGCATCTCGAACGCCCTAGCGCCCCGGCGACACCAAACGACTCACAAGGCTTGCCGTGTAATCCACGACCGGCACGATGCGCTGATAGTTGAGACGTGTCGGGCCGATAACCCCGACGGCGCCGACAATTGTGCCGGCATCATCATGATAGGGCGCGACCACTAGCGATGAGCCGGACAGCGAGAAAAGCTTGTTTTCCGATCCGATGAAGATGCGCACGCCTTCGGCGGATTCCGCAGCGGACAGAAGCCGGGTCAGTTCTTTCTTGGAGTCCAAATCCTCAAATAGCAGGCGAATGCGTTCCAGATCCTCCTGGGCGGACACGTCCTCCAGCAGGTCGGCGCGACCCCGCACGATAAGCTGACGCGGCCTTCCCTCCTCCACGCCGGCCCAGCTGGCAATGCCAGCATCCACCAGTTGACGGGTCAGGCGATCCAGCTCTTCGCTGACAGCCTTTTCACGTTCAACCAGCGCGGCCTGCGCCTCCGACAGGGTTTTGCCGCGCAGATGGGCATTCAGAAAATTTGCCGCCTCGGTCAGAGCTGACGCCGGCAGACCCTCGGGCAGGTCTATGAGCCGGTTTTCCACCTGGCTGTCCTCGCCTACCAACACCTCTAGGCCTTTGGTCGGCTCCAGGCGGATGAACTCGATGTGCTTAAGCCGTGTGTCGCTCTTGGAGGCGAGCACCAGACCGGCACCATGGGTCAGGCCGGACAGTACGTTGGAGGTTTCCGTCAGCGCATCCTCGACCGTACCCTGTTGGCGGTTGGGACCCAGGCTTGCATCCAGCGAGGCGCGCGCCTCAGGTGGGATCGCGCCCACTTCCATGAAGGCATCGACAAAGAACCGCAGGCCAAGCTCGGTCGGCAGGCGGCCCGCCGAGACATGCGGCGCGAACACCAGACCGAGCGCTTCCAGATCGCTCATCACATTACGGATGGTGGCAGGCGAGAGCGCGCCGGTCGCGCCGTTCTGAGCGAGATCGCGTGAGAGGTTGCGCGAACCGAGCGGCTCGCCCGATGTCAGATAGTGATCGACCACCCTGCGAAACACGTCGCGCGAGCGTTCATCCAACTCGTTGAGCTGAGGAACCGTGTCTGAGCCAAGGGCCGGTCGCAGGTCACCGGAAGGTGCTTTCATAACGCCTATCTAAAATCAGTCGCCCTCAATTGCCAGTATGCTTGCCAGACCGGTTGCGCCGCCCAGTGGCCGGGGGTAACCAAACGCCCCATCTGCTTCGTCAAAGAAAGATTCTTTATGCGCCCGTCTAACCGCGCCCCAGATGCGCTGCGTCCCGTCACTTTGGAACGCGGTTTCTCCCGCCATGCTGAAGGCTCCTGCCTCGTCTCGTTCGGCAATACGAAGGTGTTGTGTGCGGCGAGCGTTGATGAGCGGGTGCCCGGATGGAGGCGCGGTCGCGGCGCCGGCTGGGTGACGGCGGAGTATTCCATGCTGCCGCGCTCCACCCATGAGCGCATGCAGCGCGAGGTGACCAAAGGCAAGCAGTCGGGCCGGACGCTTGAAATTCAGCGCCTGATCGCCCGATCGCTGCGCGCCGTTGTGGACCTCAAAGCCATTGGCGAGGTGATGATCACCGTCGATTGCGACGTTATCCAGGCCGATGGCGGTACGCGCACAGCCTCTATCACTGGCGCCTGGGTGGCGCTCTATGATGCGCTGAAATGGATGGAAAGCCGCTCCATGCTGAAGGGGACCGCGTTGAAGGACAAGGTGGCTGCGGTCTCCGGCGGTATCTACAAAGGTGAGCCGGTTCTCGATCTTGATTATCTTGAAGATTCGTCCGCTGAGACCGACGCCAATTTCGTGCTCACCGGCTCTGGCGGCTTGGTTGAGATTCAAGGCACGGCTGAAGGTGAACCGTTCAGCGAAGAGCAGCTCGCCGCCATGATGGGCCTTGCCAAGAAAGGCATTGGCGAACTCCTCGCCTTGCAAGAGCAAACGGTAAGCTGAGAGAGAAGGCGGAAGGACCATGGTTGCACTGAAAGGCTTTGGTGACCGGCTTCTGATCGCCAGCCACAATCGCGGCAAGATCGACGAATTGCGTGCGCTTTTGGAGCCAATTGGGCTGCCAGTGACATCATCGGCCGATCTGGAGCTTGAGGTCCCCGACGAAACCGGCACGACGTTTGAAGAGAATGCTCTTCTGAAGGCGCGCTCTGGCCATGCTGCGACCGGTCTTGCCAGCCTGTCGGATGATTCGGGGCTGTGCGTTGAGGCGCTTAATGGCGATCCGGGTGTCTACACCGCTGATTGGGCGGGACCGGACCGGGACTTCGCCATGGCGATGCGCACGGTGGAGGAGAAACTGCAAACCGCTGGCGCGACCACGCCGGAGCAGCGTAAGGCCAAGTTTGTGGCTGTGCTCGGCCTTATCCGCACTGATGGCACCGAGGTGACCTTTCGCGGTGAGGTGGAAGGCACGCTGGTCTGGCCGCCACGTGGCGAAAAGGGCTTTGGCTATGACCCTATGTTCATGCCCGAAGGCCACGACATTACGTTTGGGGAAATGTCATCGGACGACAAGCATGGCTGGGTGCATGGCGAGACCACCGGTCTTTCCCACCGGGCGCGGGCGTTTGAAAAGCTCTTCAATGCCATCGTGACGGCGGGCCCTGCTTGACGGACCTTGCCGCGCCCCTTTCAGATCCGTTGCACGATCATCGCTTTGCGCCCGTCGCATCGGATGAGGAGGCTTGCTTCGGCATCTATGTCCATTGGCCGTTTTGCTCCACCAAATGCCCCTATTGCGACTTCAACTCGCATGTTCGCGGCGGACCGGTAGACCAGCCTCGCTTTGCCACCGGCTTTCGCCGTGAATTGGAAGCGATGGCCGCGCGGACACCGGGTCGGCGGGTGTCCAGCATCTTTTTTGGTGGCGGCACGCCGAGCCTGATGGAGCCGGCGACAGTTGCCACGATCCTGCAGGCGATCGGCGACTTTTGGTCGGTGGAGCCTGATGCGGAGATCACGCTGGAGGCCAACCCGACCAGCGTTGAAGCCGAGCGTTTTGCCGGGTTTGCGAAAGCCGGCGTCAACCGCGTATCGCTTGGCGTTCAGGCCTTCAACGACACCGATCTTCAGGCGCTGGGGCGCACCCATTCGGTCGAGCAGGCGCTCGGCGCCGTGCAGGTCGCGCGTGACCATTTCGCCCGCACCTCCTTCGATCTCATCTATGCTCGTCCGCATCAGACGGTCGCCATGTGGGAGGACGAGTTGGGCAAGGTCCTCGACTTTGCCGCCGATCATCTGTCGCTCTATCAGCTGACAATCGAGCCGGGCACGCTGTTTGAGATCCAGTATCGGGCGGGCAAGCTTGCGGTGCCGGATCCAGAGGTTGCGGAAGCGATGTTCCTCGCCACCCAGGCGATGACGACAGATCGCGGTCTATCCGCCTACGAAATCTCCAACCACGCGGCGACCGGATCGGTCTGCCAGCACAATCTGGTCTATTGGCGTTATGGCGAATATGTCGGCGTCGGCCCCGGCGCCCACGGCCGGCTCATCGACCAGACTAGCCCCGACCGGCAGCGCTATGCGACTTCCATGGAACGCCATCCCGAACGCTGGTTGGAGAAGGTCGAGGCCGGCGGACATGGGCTCGTCGCGGACGACCCGCTGACACTGGAAGAGATGGGCGACGAATACCTCGTCATGGGGCTGCGCCTTCGCGAAGGCATCTCAAAGGCGCGCTATGAGGCGCTATCCAGCCGAACGCTTGATGAACGGCAGATCGACCTCATGATCGAGCAGGGCTTTGTGGAATCGGACGGCGGCGATGGCTTGAGGGCGACCCGCGAAGGCTCGTTCCTGCTGGACGCCGTGGTGGCTGACCTGGCGGCCTAAGGCCACAAAAGGCCCAATCGTATCGGTCGAACCAAAAAACGACTGGTTTGCGGCAGACCTCGGTTAACCCAAAACTGATTGTGCCATCGACCCTTGTTGAGAAGTACCAATATATTCAGGTGGTTGTTTCACAAGGACGAAGAACCACATGACTATGACAACTCGACTTGCAGTATTGTCCCTCGCCGCCATTGCTTTGGCGGCCTGCCAGACAAATAGAGTGCCGAGTTGTGAGGAGATGCAAGCAGCCATAGAAGCGGCATCGAACGCCCCAATCCCAGCAGCCATTAGACTGGCCTATCCGAACGCTACCTACGTTGGTCGTGGCGATGCTGCGGCGGCGTTCGTGCGCAGCGGCGGACGCTGTCGCGAAGACGGCGACCGTGGATAGGGCCTAGTCAGCCCCATACTTTCCCTAACCCGAAGCCTAGAACGATGCTTGGAACGACCTCGGGGCGGCGGAGGCGACTTCGGTGCCCGAGCCGGTGACGCGGTAGACCGCAAGCCCGCGCTGCGACGATCCGTTCGACAGGAAGCGGAAAATGCCGTCGATGCCGGAGAACCCCGATGAGGCGTTCAGCATCGATGGATCGATTCGTCCTGAGCCGGCCCGAGCCAGCGCGGCGGCAAGCGTGACGGCGTCATAGCCGTTCGACGAGATGCGCACCGGATCATTGCCGAAGCGGGCACGGTAGCGGCTGACGAAATCTTGATATTGCGCACGCGGGGCGGACGGATAGACCGCGTCACGCAGCTCCGGCGCGTTCTGAACGCGAGCGTCTTCCCACTGGCCAGAACCCAGGAACAGCGTGTTTTGCGGCGTCAGACCGCCGGCGGACAGGCCTTGCGCGATGGAGACCATGACATCACCGGCCTCAGGCACCAGAAGCGCATTGAACTGGTCGCGGCTTGCCGCGATCTCGCTCGCCGCCGTCTGGATTGCGATAGTGTCGAGCTCGTAGCGCTGGACATTGGCCACCTGGAGGCCAGACGTTGCTGCCGCCTGGCGCATCTCCGCCTCCACGATCTGGCCATAGGCATTGTTCGGCAAAAGCGCGCCGAGGCTGGTGCGGTTCTGCTCCGATGCATAGCTGATGATGCGGCGAACGTCGGACGAGGGCAGGAACGAGAGAAGGAACACCCCGCTTCCGCCTACACTGGCATCAGAGGAGAAGCCAACCAGCGGCACGCCGGCCGGGCGGCTGACAGCGGCAACGGAACGAATTTCCGAGGCAAAGATCGGTCCCAGAAGAAGCTGCGAGCCCTCGGCCAGCGCTTGCGAGGCAGCCGCGGCTGCGCCTTGCGGCGTGCCTTGCGTGTCCTTGATGATGAGCGTGATATCGCTGCCGCCAAGCGCGGCCATCGCAAGATCGGCCGCGTTACGGAAACTCCGGCCGGCCTGACCGGCATTGCCAGTTGCCGTTAACGGAAGCAGCATGGCGACACGCGCGGCACCGGTGCCCAAAACCTCGCCCTGGGGCTGAATGCCAGGTGTTGTCACCGTCAGACCGGGGCCGGTCGTGCCGAGGCCGGTAAAGCCTTGTGGGCCGCATGCAGCCAGTGCCAGCAGACTTGTCATGCCCAACCCTTGAACGACCGCACGCCGCCCTGGCCTGGCACTTTCATCGCCTGCCGCTTTTGTGTTGCCGTCCGTCCCTGTGATCGCCCGCATTTGCGATCCTCCTCGCCTTAGCCGCCGCTTTGCCCCTGTGTCAGCGTCAGCGATTGCCACCGTCACACGTCTCGACACCCATCCTGAAGCCGTGTTTACCGTCAAACGCGGCAAAAAAACAGCCGCGCCGCAGTCCCTTACGATCTTTGGGACTATTCCCTTGTGGGTTGTTGCGTCCATGCAAGCCCACCACCGATGATCGGCAATGGAGAACCAAGTCCTTGGCAGGACCGTCATTTGTTCTTGCTGGTGGTACAGTGGAGGCGAGCCGTCCGTCGCCAGGGCTCTACGTTGTTGCGACGCCCATCGGTAATCTGGGCGACATCACGGTGCGGGCGCTGGAGGTTCTGGCAAGCGCGGATGTGATTGCCTGCGAGGATACGCGCAAGAGCCGGGTGCTGATGGAGCGCTACGGTCTCACCACACCGCTGACCGCCTATCACGACCATAATGGCCCGCAGGCCCGCCCCGCATTGTTGCAACGACTGACTGACGGCGAGGTAGTAGCGCTGATTTCAGATGCCGGGACGCCGCTGATCGCTGACCCTGGTTACAAGCTCGTCGTTGCGGCGCGGGAGGCTGGCCACTCGGTGTTTTCCGTGCCCGGGCCAAGTGCACTGACGGCCGCGCTTTCCATAGCCGGTCAACCGACTGACCAGTTCAGCTTTCATGGGTTTCTGCCGGCGAAAGCAAAGGCACGGGCCGATGCGATCGCCGGTCTAGCTGAGTTGCCGGGCACGCTTTGCCTCTACGAGGCGCCATCGCGGTTGGCGGACAGTCTCGCCGCTTTATCGGACGGTCTGGGCGCCGACCGTCTGGCAAGCGTGGTGCGGGAGCTGACCAAGACGTTTGAGACCGTGAACCAAGCCACGCTTGGTGACCTGGCACAGCACTATTCCGAGGACGAAGCGCCGCGCGGCGAGATCGTGATCATCATTGGACCGGCGCCTGCAAGAGAGGTCAGCCAGGAGGATGTGGATGCAGCGCTCCGCACAGCGCTCGCAACCCAACGCACAAAGGACGCCGCCGCCGAGGTTGCCAAGGCCTTCGATCTGCCCAAACGCGATGTCTATCAACGCGCGCTCGCCCTGCGAGATGAGGATGCGTGATCGACGGCCGGCCCGTGACCGGAGGCAGGCCTATGATCGGGGCCTGGAGGCGGAAAATGAGGCGGCTGCCTTGATGGAGCGCCTCGGCTTCACCGAGATTGCCCGCCGCGCCAAGATGCCAGGTGGCGAACTGGACCTCATCGTAGAGGATGCTGAATCCCTTGTTTTTGTGGAGGTGAAGGCGCGCACAACGCAAGCCGATGGGCTGGAAGCCGTCAGCCCGCGCCAGCAGGCGCGCATCCGCTCCGGGCTTTTGGCCTGGCTTGCCAAGCATGATGAAGACGGCCAACGTGCCGCCAACAAGAGCGTCCGCTGCGATGTCGTGGTGGTTGCGCCGGGCGCCGAACCCCTCCATATCCCCAACGCCTTTCCTGCCCATTCGGGCGATTTCTGACCAGCAAGAGAGACCCAAATGGCGCTGCGCGTTGCCGTCCAGATGGACCCGATCCAATCGATCAACATCAAGGGCGATTCCACTTTCGCCATGATGCTGGAAGCGCAGGCGCGAGACATGGAGCTCTTCGTCTACACGCCGCCAACCATGGCCCTGGAATCCGGGCGCATCACGGCGATGGTGCAAAGCGCCGAAGTGCGCGATGTGGAAGGCGACCATGTGACCGTTGGGCCTTTGAGCCGCATGGATCTGAACGGGTTTGACGTCATCCTGCTGCGTCAGGACCCGCCCTTCGACATGGCTTATATCACCTCCACCCATTTGTTGGAGCTTCTGGACGGGCCGCTGGTGGTGAATGACCCGTCTGGCGTGCGCAACGCGCCGGAAAAGATGCTGGTGATGCGGTTCGCCGACTTCATGCCGCCCACTCTGATCAGCCAGGATCGTGATGCGATTGCCGCCTTCCGCGACACACACAAGGACATCGTGTTGAAGCCGCTTTATGGCAATGGCGGCAAGGGCGTGATGCGCTTGCGCGAGGACGATCAGAATTTCGGCTCGCTCATCGGCCTTTTCCGCGATCTCTACCCGGAGCCGTGGGTCGCGCAGGCCTATCTGCCTGAGATCGACAAGGGCGACAAACGTATCCTGCTGGTGGAGGGCGAGCCGTTTGGCGTGATCAATCGCATCCCATCGGAAGGCGATCTGCGGTCCAACATGGTGGTCGGTGGACGCGCCGAAGCGATCGATCTGTCCGACCGAGACCGTGAGATCTGCGCGGCCATTGGCCCAACCCTGCGGGAGATGGGTCTCTTGTTCGCTGGGATCGACGTGATCGGCCCCTACATCACCGAGATCAACGTCACCTCGCCCACCGGCATACGCGCGTTGGAACGTTTGGGCGGCGGCAATGCGGCTGCCGCGATGTGGGACGCCATCAAGGCGAAACGCGACTAAGAGGGCGTCAGGATCATGGACCAGCCGCCACCCCTTCCATCGTCCGAGGATACGGGATCGGCCGGCTCAAAACCCCCGAAACCCAAGGAACGTCTGTGGCGCCGGCTCCTTGGCTGGTTGATGCTGCCGTTCCGCCTGATTGGCTACGCGGCGCTCATCACCGTGACGGCTGCCTTTGCCTTTGTTTTTTCCTCAGAACCCCTGGGTCTTTGTCGATCCAATGGCCCAGGGCTGACCTGTAGCAGTGACGCGTGGCAGTCGCTTGCCGATCTTGGTCTCAGCATCATGTTGCTGAGTGTTTTCACAGGATTGCCCCTCATTCTTGCTTTTGCTGGGCTGATTTTCTTGAGTCTGGATTTCGCGCGCTGGTTGCATCGCCGCAAAAACTGATTGTTCTTTTTTTGTTCTAGATTTTAACTTGAATCTATGCTTGCATCCTTCGAGTAATCGAGGGGGTGCAGCATGGTCTCGCGAGTTACGACGGTTGCGTTTCAAGGTGTCGACGCGCGTCCTGTGGATGTGCAGGTGCACATTACGCCGGGGCTAGTGGGGTTCTCCATTGTTGGCCTGCCGGACAAGGCGGTTGCTGAAAGCCGGGAACGGGTGCGCTCGGCGCTGACGGCATCTGGGCTCGCCATGCCGGCCAAACGCATCACCGTGAACCTGGCGCCCGCCGACCTTCCCAAAGAAGGCAGCCATTTCGACCTGCCGATCGCGCTCGGTGTGATGGCCGCCATGGGCGCGAGCTCGGCGGACAGCGTTGCCGGCCATGTCGTGCTGGGTGAAGTGTCGCTTGATGGGCAAGTCGCCCCGGTGTCCGGCGTTTTACCGGCGGCCATGATGGCGGTTGGCCGCGATGAAGGGCTGATTTGCCCCAAAGCTTGCGGACCGGAGGCTGCCTGGGCAGGCGAAGGTCTGTCGGTGCTGGCAGCTGCATCGCTGCTGGAACTCACCAACCATTTCGAGGGCCGGCAGATGATGAGCCAACCGCGGCCTGCCATGCGTGGCGGGGTATTTGCCCTGCCAGATTTGGCCGATGTGCGCGGCCAGGAAAGTGCCAAACGGGCGCTCGAAATCGCCGCAGCCGGTGGTCACAACCTTCTGATGATCGGGCCGCCGGGCTCCGGCAAGAGCATGCTTGCCGCGCGTCTGCCCTCACTCCTGCCGCCGCTCAGCCCACGAGAAATGTTGGATCTGTCGGTAGTCGCCTCGCTAGCCGGTGAACTTGAAGCCGGCGTGCTGACGGATCGACGACCGTTCCGGGCGCCGCACCATTCGGCCTCCATGGCAGCTTTGGTCGGCGGTGGGATGCGGGCCAAACCAGGTGAGATTTCGCTTGCCCATCACGGCGTTCTGTTTCTTGACGAGCTACCGGAGTTCTCCCCGCAGGTGCTCGACAGCCTGCGCCAGCCGCTGGAAACCGGGCAATGCCACATCGCCCGCGCCAACCATCATGTCACCTACCCTGCCGCCTTCCAGCTGGTCGCGGCGATGAACCCCTGTCGCTGTGGCCATGCCGGTGAGCCAGGTCATGTCTGTCGGCGCGGACCGCGCTGCGCCTCTGACTATCAGGGACGGGTCTCAGGGCCGCTGATGGACCGGATTGATCTGCGCATCGAGGTGCCGGCCGTCACCGCGCGTGATCTTGCCAATCATGCGCGGCGTGAGGGCAGCGCCGAGGTCGCCGCACGGGTTCATGCCGCGCGTTTCATGCAGGCGGAACGGTTTGGTGCCGCATCGGTCCGGCAGGGGTCCGACAACGGTCCGGAACCGGGACGGTTTGAGACGGCGTTTCTCAACGCACGAGCGGCGCAAGGTGCCATCGAAAAGTACGCCGCGCTTGACCGCGATGCGGAGGCTCTGATGGTCGAGGCGGCCGAGCGAACAGGCCTGTCGGCGCGCGGTTACTACCGTGTGCTGCGCGTCGCCCGGACAATTGCCGATCTTGCCGCCGAGCCACAGGTCGGGCGGGCACATCTGGCTGAAGCGCTAACGTATCGCGGGCTCGATGCCGGGGCCTTGATGGCTGCCTGATTGCCCTTTCGCCATGGCTGGTGAGCGCTTGTTAAGGCCAGCCTGCTAAGAGGCGGGCCATGTCTGTACCTGCGTCCTCCTCCGATCGCCGATCTCCCGGCAATCCGTCCGAAAGCTCTTCGGATCCATCGTCCCCAGAGCCGCCGGGTCTTTCATCGCCCGAGTATGCTGCTCCTGTCGCATCACAAGGCGCGGCAGATAAAGATCCCGAGCTGGGCGATGAAAAAGCGTCTTTGGGTGAGCCGGCCGCGAACCAGGACACGGAGAAGCCCGACGCCGTGCGCCTGATCGGCGCGGGCAGCCACGAGATGCGCAACCCGCTCAACGGCATTTTGGGCATGGCGCATCTCCTGTCGGAGACAGAGCTTTCGCCGTCTCAGCGCAGCTATCTGGAAGCCATTGAAACCAGCGGCGGCCTTCTCCTGACGCTCGTGAATGATCTGCTCGATCTCACGGCCCTGCAATCGGGCGCTGTCACGGTCAACACCAGCCCGGTTTCGGTGATGCAGCTCATCAACCAAATTATGGAGCTGGAAGCTCCCCGCGCGCATGCCAAGCAGCTTGGCTTGGGCAGCGTTGTCGATCCGGTGCTCGCCGAGCCGATCATCGCTGACCCGGTGCGTCTGCGTCAGGTGATCAGCAATCTTCTATCCAATGCGGTCAAATTCACCCGGACCGGTGGGGTCAAGCTCGACGCCTGGCTGGAAGAGGCCGAGGCCCCCATGCTGGTGATCGATGTGCTTGATACCGGCGATGGTATTGCGCCCAAAGATCAGGCCCTGATCTTCC
>JBHJIX010000129.1:0-11531 GCA_050043025.1 Cohaesibacteraceae bacterium | reverse complement strand
GGTACCGCGCGATGGCGAACGCGGCTGGAACCAGCAATCTGGAGTGGGCGCGGTCCACGGGCGCGCCCGAGGTCCTTGAGGGTGCAGACCGGTTTGATCGGTTGACGGCGCGGCGTTCCGCCGTTCCTCCCGGCGCAAACGGTGTGACCTACCTGCCTTATCTCAGCGAGAGCGGCATCATCGCTCCAGTCACCGATGCCCATGCGCGTGCCCAGTTCAGCGGCCTGCATGCCGGGCATACGCCCGACGACATGCTGCGCGCCGTGTTCGAGGGTGTTGCCTTCGCGATGGATGATCTGATCGGCCTGCTTGGGCTGGCCGACGGTGCCGGCATCACGTTGGCAGGTGGCGGGGCGCGAAATCCTCTGTGGGTGCAGATGATCGCGGATATCTGCCAACAACCGGTCATCGTTCCCGATGGCAGGGAACTGGGCGCCAAGGGCGCGGCTATTCTGGCAGCGTCCTGCGTCACGCCAGGGCTGGGGCTGGAAGCGATTGCTGAGCGCATGACAGGCGACGGACACCGTCAACAACCCCGGCCCGGGGCCGCCAAAGACTGGGCCGAAGCCAAGGCACGCTTTGCCGATTTCCGTGATCGCCTACTGACCAGGCCTTAGCACCTGCCCACACCGGTGAGTCGACAGGGGCTTGTCACCCATCCGATTGGTATATACCAATATATGAAAGGTATAGCCCGCTATTCCCATTTGAGCCTCTGGAGCCTCGGTCTTGGCCAAAACCGCGCACGTCCTTTACCGGCAGATCGCCTCCGAACTGGAGGCTGACATTCGCGAAGGGCGGCTGAAAGAGGGCGAACAGATCCCCTCCGAGCGCGCGATGGCTGAGTTGAAGGGCATCAGCCGTATGACGGCGCGCAAGGCGCTCCAGCATCTTGCTGGTCGTGGCATGCTGGAAACCCGGGTGGGTCACGGAACGTTTGTCGGCGCGCCAACCATTCACCAGGAACTCAAAGCCCTGTCCGGTTTCACCGAGGACATGGAGCGGCAAGGGCGCACCACGTCCAGCATCGTCGTAGAAGCCGTTCGCGATGCCCCGAGCGCAGCGGCGGCGCGCGCTCTGTCCCTTCCCAAGCGTGCCTCTGTTCTGCGTCTGGTGCGCCTTCGTCTTGCCGATCATGCACCGGTCGCCATCGAGCGCACGGAGATCGAGGAACGACGCGTCCCCGACCTGTTCGCCAAAGCCGATTTCTCACTCCAGTCGCTTTATGCCTGCCTTGCCGAGCATTATGGCATCGTCGCCGCGACCGCCGAGCAGACCATTGAGGCAACGCTGGCCGATGCGGCAACGGCACTCCAACTTCAGCTGCGACCGGGCGATCCGGTTTTGCGCCAGACCCGTCTGACCCGCGACGCCGATAGCCGACCCTTTGAGTATGTGCGCTCGACCTATCGTGGTGATGCGTTCGTGATGCGGGTCCATTTGTCGATCGACCCCGGTGCAAGCACGCCGACAAGCACCGTGTCCCCGACCGAAGAGGACCCTTCATGAGCGCTGTGATGACCGGCTATCTGGACATGATAGCAAGCCGGATCAAAGGCCTGACCGACCATGCGGGGCCAGCCATGGAAGCGGCCCGAGATGTAATCGTTGAGGCCGTACGCGGTGACCACTTGGTCTACATGTTCGGCACCGGCCACTCGCACATGTTGACCGAAGAGGTCCATTACCGCGCTGGTGGTCCAGCGTTCACGGTGCCCATTCTAGCCACCACCTTCATGCTGCATGAAGGGGCCATCGCCTCCACGGAAGCGGAGCGCACCGAAGGACTGGTCGCTCCCGTTTTTGCGCGCTACGCGATCAGTTCCGACGATGTTCTGTTCGTCATCTCCAATTCCGGCATTAACGCTGCGCCCGTTGAGGCGGCCCACCTTGGCAAGAGCCTTGGCTGCACCGTCATCGCCATCACCTCCATCGCCTACTCGACAGCTGCGGCCAAGGGGCGCGAGCGCATTGCCGACATTGCCGACATCACCATCGACAACGGCATCCCCGCCGGCGATGCGCTTGTTGATCTGCCGGGGTCGGACTTGAAGGCCGGCCCGGCCTCAACGGCAGTCGGTGCAGCCATCCTCAATGCCATCTTTGCCGATGTCGCCCACCACCTCGCCGAAGACGCCAGCCCCCCAATCTATCGCAGCGCCAACATGCCGGGCGCGCAGAACATCAACGCCCGTCTTGTCGCCCATTATGCAAGCCGCAACCGGCATCTTTGATTTCCCCCCTCGCGAGCAACCGAGCCTGACCAACAGATAACAAAAGAGAAGGGTACGTCATGAAAAAGCAGCTCACCTTACTTCTTGCAGGCGGCATGCTGGCCGCCCCTGCGACCGCCATTGCTGACCCGGTGGAGATCACCGTGTGGCACATGGAACAGCCGCCCCACCGTGTGGAACGCATTCAATCCCTGATCGACGAATTCAACGCTGCCAATCCGGACATTATGGTCTCGCAGGAGCCGCAGAACTGGGGCGAGATCTACGCCAAGGCACCAGCGGCGGTTGCCGCCGGCACTGGTCCGGATATGCTGTTCGCCATTCCTGACTTCGCCCCCATCCTGAAAGACATCGGCGCGCTGGAATCGGTCGCTGATTTCGTTGAGGAGCTCGATGGCGCGCAAGATTTCGTCGACAGCACCGTGGAAGCCTACAGCTATGATGGCGGCGTTTGGGCGGTGCCGCTCTACAACATGACGCTCAATCTCTGGTACCGCGAAAGCGTGCTGGAAGAGGCCGGCATTGCGGTGCCGACAAGCTGGGACGAGTGGCGGGCAGCCGCTGAAGCGCTGACCACCGACGACCAATTCGGCATGGGACTGCCGGCGAACCGTCAACTCTATACCGACCAGACGGTCTACTCCGTCATGGTCAATGGCGGCGCATCGGAGATTTACAACGAGGATGGCACGCTGCGCTTCGACAATCCGCAAACCGTCGCGGCCTATGAATTCTACAACTCGATGATGGAATTCTCCCCGCCCGATGCGCCGTCCTGGACATGGGGCGAGGCAGAGGCCTGCTTTGCCTCACGAAGTTGCGCCATGGTGATGCAGTTCACGGTGATCTCCACCTATGAAAACCAGGCGGAGGGCGATGCCTCCGACCTTGGTGTGGCGGCGATCCCGACCTCCGATGGGTCGGGCGACAACGCCACCATCGCCTATGCCAACGCCGTGATGCTGCTGTCCGACGAGGAGGCTCGCCGCGAAGCGTCCAAAGAGTTCATCCGCTTCCTGTTGCAGCCGGAAAACTATGGCCGCTTCCTCAACATGGAGCCGGGCCTTTTCATGCCTGTGACGGCTGATGGCGCGACGGCGGAGTCCTTTTGGAGTGATCCTATGGTTCAGGAATATCGTGACCAGATCGAAACCGTGATCGCCAACGGCCAAAACGGCAGATTGTTCGGCTTTACCTCCGGCCGGGTCTACCCAGCAATTGCGGCCATCTCCGCGCAGAACGTGCTGGCTGAAACGCTGCAAAGCGTCGTCGTCACCGGTGCCGAGCCGGCTGATGCGGTGGCCGCCGGCCAGGATCGTATGGCTGACCTGTCACGCTAAGCCCGCAACCGACAAACCGAGAGAGCCGGGGTGAACCGACCGCTTATCGCCTTTGCGTTCGTCGCTCCGGCCCTTGTCTTTCTGGCCGCCACACTGGCTTGGCCGCTGGTATCGGCCTTCCTGCTCAGCCTTCAAAACGTCCGCAGCGTCGGCACCACGGGAACCTGGGTTGGCCTTGAGAACTACCAGTACATCCTCGCCAACGCTGCCTTCTGGCGCTCGACGGGTTTGAGTTTCGGCTGGGTGATCGCTAACGCCGCTCTCCAGACGCTGCTGGCCTTGTTGGCGGCTTTGATCCTGCACCAGAAGTTCCCCGGTGTTCGGGTTGCACGCACCTGGATCATCCTCACCTGGATTGTGCCGACCGTCGTTGTCGTCATGATCTGGCGCTGGCTGTTTTCAACCTCGGGCGGCATGATCAACCCAATCCTGCTGCAGCTTGGCATCATCGACCGCCCTGTCGGCTTCTTCGCAACGCCTGAGTCGGCCTTTGCAACGCTGGTCTTCATCAATTCATGGCGCTGGTTCCCGTTTATCGCGCTGATGATGCTGGCCGGCATGAGCCGCATCCCGAGCGACCTTTACGAGGCGGCGCGCATTGATGGCGCCGGCGCTTTCAAGCGTTTCACCCGCATCACCTGGCCGCTGCTCGCGCCGACATTGACGGTGCTATTGATCGTCGGAACGCTGCTCTCCTTCAACGTGTTCGACGTCATTTGGCTGATGACCCAGGGTGGCCCTGCCGGTGGAACGCGCACGCTCCCAGTGCTGATCTACGAGACAGCCTTCCGCAGCTATCGCATGAGCGAAGCGGCCACGATTGCCGTTCTGGCAACCGCATTGCTGATGAGCTTCGCGGTGCTCGCAACCCGCTATCTTGCTCGTTCAGGAGACGAGCGATGAGACGCCCGCTGCGCTGGAGCATCGCGCTTGCGGCCGGGCTTTTGGTGCTGGCCGCGCTGCTCGGTCTGCCCTTCTGGTGGGTGGTCTCCGGCGCGTTCACGGCGCCACAGGAGATCTTAGCGCGGGTGCCGACCTTCTTTCCCCAATCCTTCACGTTGGAGCACTTTGAGAAGCTCTTATCGGCGTCGGACTATCTGACCTACTTGGTCAACTCGGTCTTTGTTTCCGTCCTTTCAGCGCTCGTCACGCTCGTGCTGGCGATCCCGGCAAGCTACGCCTTCTTCCGGCTCACCTTTCGCGGCCGTGAAACGCTGTACCGCATCATCCTGCTCGCCTATGCCTTCCCATCCATCGTGGTGTTGATCCCACTGTTTGCGACCTTTGCGCGGCTTGGTCTGGTGGACACAAGGCTTGCGTTGGCGCTGGTGAACGTGGCCTTCGCGCTGCCCTTTGCAATCTGGATGCTGCGGTCCTTCTTTGCCTCTATCCCGCGCGAGATCGAAGAGGCCGCCCGTCTGGATGGTGGCGCGCCGCTGACCGTGCTGCTCAGGATCATGATCCCGCTGACGGCGCCTGGCATCGCGGCTGTGGCGATCTTCGCCTTCGTCACGTCCTGGACGGAGTATGTTTTTGCCTCGGTGATGATCCTGTCCGACGCAAAACGCACCATCCCAGTCGGGTTTTCCGGCATCATCGGACAGTATCAGGTTGATTGGGAACTGCTTTTGGCCGGCGCCAGCCTCGCCATCCTGCCGGTGGTTCTGTTGTTCGCCCTGATCGGACGGTGGTTCGTGACAGGGCTCACCGAAGGCGCCGTAAAGTAGAGTTGGAGAGTGCAGCTATGGCTGTCACGCAATTGCAGCAGGTGTCCAAAGCATTTGGACCGGAGAAAGTCATTGAACCGCTGGACCTGACGGTGGAACGGAGCGAGTTCCTCGTGGTCGTCGGGCCGTCGGGCTGCGGAAAATCGACGCTTCTGCGCATGATCGCAGGGCTGGAGGAGGCCACCAGCGGGACCATCCTGATCGATGGCGAGGATGTGACTCGCAAGGAACCGTCCGAGCGCGGTGTGGCCATGGTGTGCCAGACCTATGCGCTCTACCCGCACATGACGGTGCGGGACAACATGGCCTTCGGCCTGGAGATGGCGGGCGTCAAAAAGCCCGAACGCGAGGTGCTGGTCGGCAAGGCAGCCGCCACGCTGCAACTTGAGGCACTGCTTGATCGCAAGCCCAAACAGCTATCCGGCGGCCAGCGGCAGCGCGTGGCGATTGGACGGGCCATTGTGCGCGATCCAAAGGTGTTTCTGTTCGATGAGCCCTTATCGAACCTTGATGCCGAACTGCGCGCGCAAATGCGCCTTGAGATCGCCAAGCTGCACCGCGAACTCGGCGTCACCATGATCTATGTGACCCATGACCAGGTCGAGGCCATGACATTGGCCACGCGGATTGTCGTGCTGCGCGATGGACGGATTGAGCAGATCGGCCCACCGTCAGAGCTCTACGCCAACCCCGACAACACCTTTGTTGCGGGCTTCATCGGCTCACCGCGCATGAACCTGTTGGAAGGCAGGATCATCGGCAAAGACCCAACCGGTCGCAAAGCGCTGATCGATGTTCCCTCGCTTCAGCTTTCAGGCGTTCCCGTGCCGCTGCGCAACCCCGGTGCCGATGTGCAAGGCGCGGTCACGTTTGGTATCCGACCGGAGGATCTCATTCTCGCAGACGATCCGGCGAAAGCCGACTTCACCATGACGTGCGAAATTGTGGAGGACCTTGGCAGCAGCGTCTTCCTCTACAACACGACAAGCCGCGAGAATGCGGTGGTCGCCGAACTGCCACGCGCGACGAACCCTGGGCATGGCGAACGGGTCCCTTACCGCATCGCGCCCGATGCGGGCTTTGTGTTCGGCACGGATGGCAAACGGCTCTAAGCGATGAAGGTTCTCATCCTCCCAACCGCCGAACGCGCAGCGATGCATGTCGCCAAGCTCATCGCCGACACGGTCATCGGGACCGCCAACCCGGTTCTCGGCCTTGCCACCGGCGGCACCATGGAGCCGGTTTACCGGGAGCTGGTGCATCGCCATCAGGCAGGCGAGCTGTCATTCGCCGGGGTCACAACATTCAATCTCGATGAGTATGTCGGTCTGCCGCCAGCGCACCCGCAAAGCTATCACAGCACCATGCGACGATTGCTGTTTGATTACGTCGATATCGACTTGGAACGCTGTCACTTGCCCCAGGGCGACGCCAAGGACATTGAGGTAGAAGCTGCGCGCTACGAGGCTGCAATTGCCAACGCTGGTGGCATCGATCTACAACTGCTCGGCGTCGGGTCCAATGGCCATATCGGCTTCAACGAACCGACATCCAGTCTGGGCGCACGCACCCGGGTCAAGACGCTGACTCGCGAAACGCGCTCCGCCAATGCTAGGTTTTTTTCCAGCCCCGACGAGGTGCCCCGCTATGCCCTCACCATGGGGCCGGCGACAATCATGGATGCTCGGCAATGCGTGCTCCTTGCGATTGGTGCGGGCAAGGCGGATGCGATCGCACGCATGGTCGAAGGCCCGGTGGGCGCCGACTGTCCGGCAACAGCGCTCCAATGGCATCCCAAAGCGACCATCGTCCTGGACCCGGAGGCGGCCAGCAAGCTGAAGATGATCGCCTACTATCAGTACGTTCACCCCGACGGACAGGAGCCTGAACTTGGGGGCGGCGATGGCCAAAGCTGACAACCGTCCCCAAGCCAGACCGAACGAAAAAACAGTTCGGCATGTGTTCGCCGAGCAGCTCTACACCGGCGTTGGAGATGAGGTTCGCGGGAACCAACTGCTCACCTTGGAAGAGGGCCGCATCGCCTCACTTGAGCCCATGGACGTCGGTACTGTTCCGCCTGACGTGATCCGCACATCCATTGCCGCGCCGGGCTTCATCGACGTGCAGATCAACGGCGCGGCGGACGTTCTGTTCAATAATGACCCGACTGTTGGGGTCATTGAAAAGATCGCCTGGGGCGCGCGGCAGGGCGGCACGGCCTACATTCTGCCAACCTTCATCACCGATGCGGGCGACCGCTACCGAAGCGCGCGTGCCGCCGGCGAGGAAGGTTTGGCCATGGGCGTGCCGGGCTTGTTGGGCGTGCACCTTGAAGGCCCGTTCCTCTCGCTGCAAAGGCCAGGCATCCATCCGGTGCGCTTCATCCGTCCGCTCGAAACAGATGATGTTGAGCATCTGCGCGCCGCCCAATGCCCCATCCTTCTGACGGTTGCGCCTGAAAGGCAGGACCATGCCCTACTGCGCCAATTGGCCGAGGCCGGCATAACGATCTTTGCCGGGCACTCCAACGCCACCCATGAGGAACTGCTCAGCGCGGTTGATGCCGGGCTCTCCGGCGCCACGCATCTGTTCAACGCGCAGTCACCCATCGCGGCGCGTGCGCCAGGCACAGTCGGGACGGTGTTGATGCACGCTGGCCTTCGCGCGGGAATCATCGCCGATGGCTATCACGTCCACCCTCAGCTCCTTGCGATGGCGTCATCACTGATGGGCGACCGGCTGTTTCTCGTCACCGACGCCATGCCTACGCTCGCAGGCGAAGAGCCTGCTGTCGATCTCGTCGGCACGAGGAGCACATTAGAAGATGGGCGGCTCACCGGCCCTGATGGCACGCTTGCCGGCGCGCACTTGGCGATGGATGAGGCTGTGCGCAACGCGGTCGCGATGATGGGCGTCTCTGTGGCCCAGGCCCTACGGATGGCAAGCGGCAATGCAGCCCAGGCCTTGGGCCTTCAGGATGAGCTCGGCAAGCTGCTACTCGGCTACCGCGCCGGCATGACCTGCCTCTCCGCCGACCTCCACGCCGAACGCGTGATCGTCGATGGCCTGGTGGATGATCGTTGAGGGGCAATGCTGGCCCTAGTGGAACCCATCACATCAGGCAAAACTGACAAATGCGGCACGTCTTAGAGCGCGTCGTAGTCTAGCTTTTGAAACCTGTCGGGGTGATTTTTTAGCGCTTCCCAGTCGAACGCGTACACCTCATCTTCAGGCCAATCTGAGGGGAACTCTATGCGGAACAACTCTCCGATTGCTGGTTCCATTTCGTGATAATCAAGCCCCTCCAGACTGAGTGACGTCGCACCTGCATGAAAGTCCTCTTGTCTGAATTGGGACGAGAGAACGACTAGTAGCCCAGCGACTGCAGATACCAATGATTCAAAGCTGGCCTCTTTAAATGCCGCAAGACGGTCATGTTTTGAATGGTTGTAAGCTTTATACCACTCAGGAGACCCACCGTTTGCCCAGGCCTCGAACGGCCGGAACACCCCGGCGCTACCATGCCAGATAGGCAAGCTGACTTTGTAAGATGAGAGCCGATGTGTTCGCTCGATCTTACGGTAGATTGTCATGTTGTAGTTGGAGCTCTCGCTCTTGTTTGGGGTCGGAGTGTAGACATTCTCAGCTAGAATAGCTTTGAAGTTCGCTTCGACCTCGATACAAGCGCGCATAAGAAGTTCGTGTGTGCGGAACGAGTGCGTTCCCAGGCAATTGTCGCTCGGTTCAATGTACTCGAACAACCGTTCAAGATCCCTTTGGATCAAGAGATACGCTCGAACATATTGCGCTGGCGACTTGGCGTAGCCGGCGTCGAGAATGTAACCCCAACTGCTAAAGCCCGAGTATTTATTGCCGGCACCGGCACGAACGCAACGATGGAATGGTCTATCAATGCCCATGGTACGCTCCATCCACTTCTACAATCTTGCAGCTGATCTACGTGATGATTTCAAGCGAATTTCGCGCAGATTAGGCAACAAGATGGGGCCGGCTTTCGCTGATCACACCCCCAAATAATCATCCAAGAGCACCCGCGCGATGGCGAGTTGTGGCGGCAATGACACCAGCCCTGCTTCGCGCGGATTGGGCGCGATGGCGATGAGCTCGTCCTTTGAGAACCACCGCGCTTCGGCAAGCTCGGCCTCATCCAGCGTGATGTCGCGGGCGAGCGCCTCGGCCTCAAACGCCATCATCAGGGTGGAGGGGAAGGGCCAGGGCTGCGAGGCCTTGTAGGTCACCCGGCCCAAAGGAACCCCAGCTTCTTCCAGCACCTCGCGGCGCACCGCATCCTCCAGCGTCTCGCCGGACTCCACAAAGCCGGCCAAACACGAGAACATGCCTTCGGGGAACCGCTCCTGCCGACCCAGCAACACATCGCCGGTGGCTGGATCGACCACATTCATGATCACCACCGGGGCGGTGCGTGGAAAGTGCATGGTGTCACCCGCCACGCTACGCCGCCGCCAGCCCGCCTGCTCGTTGCGGGTTGGGGCGCCGGTCTTGGCGCAGAATTTGTGTCGCAGATGCCAGCCGGTGAGCGACGCCGCCTCCGCCAAGACACCCAGGTGATGGTCCAGCGGATCAAACTGTTCGGCGAAGGGTCGCAAAGGCTGCTGCGAGGGCGGCGTGGTGGCAAGGCCGCCGACATCTTCCGTTTCCTCGTCGGGCGTCAGTGCATAGGCATAGATCGGCCCATCGGCATCCTCGCCCAAATAGACGCGCGTCTCGGCATCCACCCCATCAGGCAAAGCAGCATGGTAAAGTTGATGCGGCCCGTGATCGCCTTCCACCAAAGCCGCGCCATCAAACAGGATGAATCGCGCCCGCGCTTCTTGAGCGGCTAGAAACGCCTCATCATCCCGCCTGTCGCCATGGCGGTTCAGCCGGTTGCCGGAAAAGCCGGTGCGCGAGGAAAGGCCAGGGCGGGGCAGACTGGCGAAGAGTGCCGCAATCCGATCTCCGCTCATGAGGCTGCCCACCCCTTGGCGACAAGCGCGCGCTGCACCGTGACGGCCCAATCCGGCAGCGCATCCATCGCTTCTGCTTTGCCAACACCCCAGATCGGCCCCGGCCAGGCGGCGTCCGTTTCAAAGCGCGCAATGACGTGCACATGAAGCTGCCGCACCTGATTGCCGAGCGAGGCGACATTAAGCTTGTCGCACCCGGTCGCCGCCTTCAGCGCTTCGGATGCGGCCCGGATATCGGCCATCACCGCCGGCTCATCCTCCGCCGCCAGATCGATCAAATCGGCAAGGCCGGGATGCCGTGGCACCAAAATGAGCCAGGGGAAGCGCGCATCACGGCGCACACGGAGCAAACTGTCCGTTGTTTCGCATAGGGGGAGGCTGGCGGCAGATAGCCGATCATCAAGGGAAAAGTCGAGCATGTGCGCTCTCTAGCAGCTATGAACAGCCCGTCCACCCTTGCAGGTGCAGGTGTACTAGACATCGCGGCTATGAAATCCGATATAGAAAGCGGGAGGCTGGCGGCGGACGAGCCGCGCGCCAACCGGGGCAGGTCCGGAAGGAAGCAGCCCCAACGAGTTTCCGGTTCGGGTCACCGATCCAGTCTCCCACCCATCATCCACGCGCGACACGGATCCTAATGGCTGACAGCACCCCACCCGCTGATTTGCCTGAAACTGGCTACCGCGTCCTTGCCCGCAAGTACCGCCCGGCACGCTTTGAGGATTTGATCGGCCAGGAGCCGATGGTGCAGACGCTGCGCAACGCGTTTGAGATCGGTCGCATCGCGCAAGGCTTCATTCTCACCGGCGTGCGCGGCGTCGGCAAAACCACGACGGCTCGCATTCTTGCCCGTGGCCTCAACTACGAGACTGCCGATGGCACAGGCGCGCCGACCGTCGATCTCACCGAGATGGGCGTACACTGCCAGGCAATCATGGAAGGCCGCCATGTCGATGTGATCGAGATGGACGCCGCCTCCCATAATGGCGTGGCTGATATTCGCGAGATCACCGACGCTGCGCGCTATTCACCTGTGTCCGCGCGCTTCAAAGTGTACCTCCTCGACGAGGTGCACATGCTCTCCACGGCGGCATTCAACGCGCTGCTAATGACGCTGGAAGAGCCGCCTGATCATGTGAAGTTCTTCTTCGCGACCACCGAGAGCGGCAAGGTGCCGGTGACTATTCTTTCGAGTAGCCAGCGCTTCGATCTCAGTCGCGTGGAGCTGCCCTCCATGTTGAA
>JBHJIX010000128.1:0-8851 GCA_050043025.1 Cohaesibacteraceae bacterium | reverse complement strand
CTTTGAGTCAGAAGCCCCGAGTCCGCATCTGGAAGGCGTTCACGGCATATTGGTGCCTGGCGGCTTCGGCTACCGTGGCGCGGAAGGTAAAATCCGGGCGGCTGCGTTCGCGCGGCCGCGCAAGGTAACTTACTTCGGCGTTTGCTACGGCATGCAGATGGCTGTCCTGGATGCGGCGCGTAACCTGGCTGGCATCAATGATGCGATGTCGAGCGAGTTCTATGGTGACGGCGTTTCTCCGGGTACGGGTGTCGTCGGCAGCATGACGGAATGGCTGAAAGGCAATGAGCTTCAAACGCGAGAGGCGGCAGGCGATCTGGGCGGTACCATGCGCCTTGGCGCCTACAAGGCGTCTCTCAAAGAGGGAACACAGATCGCCTCGATCTACGGTGACGTTGATATCTCAGAACGCCACCGGCACCGCTACGAGGTGAACATCGACTTTCGGGATCAGCTTGAAGCAGCCGGCCTCGTTATGTCCGGCGTTTCGCCAGATGGGCTACTGCCGGAGACCATCGAGTATCCAGATCATCCCTGGTTTATCGGGGTCCAGTTCCATCCGGAATTGAAGTCACGGCCCTTCGAACCGCATCCCTTGTTTGCCTCTTTCATTGAAGCAGCTATTGAACAAAGCCGCTTGGTCTGATCGGGAAACATCATGCTGACCAAAAATGCTTTGGATCACGTCGTTGTCGGCGTGCCGGACCTTGTGTCGGCGCGATCAAGGCGGACCGCGCTCGGCTTCCAGGTGCAAGAGGATGCCCATCACCCGTTTGGCACCGGCAATTGCAATGTCTTCTTTGAGAACGGCACCTATTTCGAGCCGCTTGCGATCACTGACCGCGATGCTGAGTTGGCAGCGTTAAAGACGACCAACCCCTTTGTGCGTCGTTACCATGCCTACCGGTTTCGTCACGGCTACGGTCCGATCATGGCGGCATTTACGACCGATAACGCCGAGGCAATGAACGCGCGGTTTCGCTCTGAAGGCATAAGCACCGGAGAGATCCTCTCCTTCACGCGCAACCAGTCAATGCCAGACGGTTCAGAAACGATCATCGGTGTGCATTTGGCGGTATCAGCATCCGAGCAAGCGCCTGATGTTACCCTATTTTGCTGCGAACACCTGTCGCGCGACACGCTTTGGCGTGAGGAGCGTTTGGTGCATCCAAACAGTGCCAAAGGCGTGGCTCGGCTGATCGCTGTTGAGAGCAATCCCAGTGATTTTCAGTATCTTTTTCAGACAGTTACAGGTGATCGTGACCTGCGCACGACATCGGTTGGCATCGAGATGGATCTGCCCAACGCTCTGGTCAGTGTGGTCAGTCCGGCCGCCTATGAGGTGATGACCGGTATCGATTTGCCACCTCGTGGGCGGGGGCCGCGCATCGAGGCGGTTGAGATGAACTTTGCTGACTTACCAGCGCTCAAGTCGCATTTGTCCGGCCAGTCCATAGCTTTTGACGATAAGGGCGATGAACTAATCATTGAACCGGTTGAAGACTTCAGCCTCACCATCATCGCGCGCGAAGCGGTCTAGCCGAGTGCTCGATCATTTTGGATAGGAAAACGTGACAACCATCGCGAACGCCAACGTTGCCGTGGGTAGAGTCTCATTCGACAACGCCAAGCCATTCAGTCTCATCTGCGGCCCCTGCGCCATGGAGAGCCGCGCTCATGCCTTTGATATGGCAGGAGCGCTAAAGGACATCTGCGACCGGCTGGGTATCGGGCTGATCTACAAGACCAGCTACGACAAGGCGAACCGCACCAGTCTGACTGCTGGGCGCGGTGTTGGGCTGGAAACGGCCTTGGCGGTGTTCAGTGATCTGAAGGCGGATTTCGGCCTTCCCGTGCTTACCGATGTGCACGAGCCGGGCCAATGCGCCGAGGTCGGCAGCGTCGTGGATGTCCTGCAAATTCCCGCGTTCTTGTGTCGACTGACTGATCTTCTCGTTGCAGCCGCCAAAACCGGGCGTGTGGTGAATGTAAAGAAGGGGCAGTTTCTGGCCCCCTGGGACATGAAGAATGTGCTGGACAAGGTGACCGGATCAGGCAATCCGAATGTGCTTCTTACCGAACGTGGGGCGTCGTTCGGATACAATACCTTGGTCGTCGATATGCGGTCATTGCCGACCATGGCAGCCATGGGCGCGCCCGTCATTTTTGATGCTACCCATTCGGTTCAGCAACCAGGCGGGCAGGGCGGTTCGACGGGTGGTCAGCGGGAATTTGTCGAGCCTTTGGCCAAGGCAGCGCTTGCAACCGGCATTGCCGGGCTGTTCATCGAGAGTCATCAAGACCCCGACAAGGCGCCATCAGATGGACCGAATATGATCCCCCTCGACCAGTTGGAGGCACTTCTGGAAAGGCTCCAAGCGGTCGATCAGGCTGTAAAACCTTAGGCGAACGCTTTGGATCGCTTTTGTCCGGCGCCCATCCTCCAAAGAGAAGGCTGGGAAGCCAGGACATCGCCAAGGGCACCTGCCGGTTTCCCGGTCTCAATATAAACGGCAACCGTTCCCTTGATTGCAGCATGTTCGGCAAGCGTGATGGCCATTTGCTGAGCGGCATCGGCTGACAAACGCGGTGCAAGGCCCAAGAGCGCGTGGTGCGGCACATCCGGCATGTGGGCGCATGGCGCCGACAGAACCCAGACTTCTCGCAAACCCGTCAGAGTTTCAAAAAGTCCGATGAGCGTTTGGGTGTCGGTTTGGTCAATTGACGGCGGACCAAGGCGATCGAGATCAATTTCTGCGCGTTCTTCGGCAATGGATGCTGCATCGCCCTGCAGTTTTGAAACAATCTGCCGGATCGGTTCTTCTTCCAATGGGCTGACCATGGGAAGCGCGCTCTGTAGGTGGTCAAGAATCGAGGGTAGGGCGCTTGGCAAGCCCTCGGCGGAGAGTTTCAGATTGCCAACGCCCATGGAAAGGCCGCACTCGATCTGTGCTTCCGCCAGACGCAACCGCGCAAGCGCCCAGCGTGGGTGGGCATTCACGAGCATTTTGTATGCTTTTAAGCCTTCGGTCTTGTCGGACTGGAACAAAGCGTCCGCTTTGTACAGCGGCGCCTCACCAAGCGACATGTCCTCCAGTGCGGATGCGGTTGGCTGAGCCTTGCGCTTGAGGAACCCAAACAAACTGCTCTTGGCAGCAGCCTGAGGCTTTGTAGCAACCAAACTTGGGTTGTTAGCCTCAGTATTGTGTTCTTTGGCCATCTCAGAACGATGGGCTTTCGCTTTTTCTGCTTTTTTGCCCTTGGTAGCCTTTGAGAAATGGCGGGCAATCTTTGCTTGTTCCTTGACGGGGAACGCAAGCAGTGCGCGCTCCTTGGTGGGCAGCCCAGGTGTCAGGCTGCGTGTGTCAAAGGCAGTCAGGCGTTCCAGGAGGTCGAAGGGTAGGCCGTTCAGCCATTGGGCCGGTGTTGGCTCTGGTGTTGCGGCGATGAGGTGCAAAGCTCTGTCGAGTTCGGGCGATGAAAAGCCAAGAGTAGCACTTTCGACGAGTTGTTTGGCTGGATCGGCAGCATTGGGGCCGGCTTCGGCCTGATGGAGAAAATCAAGGAGGCCGGCCACCAGGCTTTGGGCCAGTAGCGCCTCTGTCAGTGCGCGTGGTCCGGCTGTCCGAGCCACCAGAGTATCACCGTGGCGAGCTAGGTGCTTGCAATTTGCGGCCCACGCTCGCATGGCGGTTTCCTGATCAACGGACAGGTTTTTTGACCGCGTCAGTTTGAAGAGCAGCGAATCGGGTTGCCCGACGCTTGCCAGTTTTTCAGCTTGAAGAATGGGTAAGGCATCGGCGCCGGGTCGGGCGTTGGCTTGTTCTTTCACTCCTGCCAGCTTGTGCGCGGCAACAATAGCAATCTGATCAACGGTGAGGCAGGCCACAAGCGGCCACCCGATCGTCGCTGAGGCCTTATCCGGGGACGTCCATGCAATGTCGATTGCCGCCGTGCCATCCATGTCGATTGACCAACGCGGCGTATCCAGCGCCGCTAGCTTGCAGGCATAGTCAAACGCGCCATAGAGCTCACCGGACTTGGACTTGCCGACGGCATAGGTGCGCCGTGTTTGCCAATCGATGCTTTGCGCGCTGCGGCCCTTGCCTTGCCCCCACCCCGCGCCCCCAACGGCGCCAACAAGTGCTCCAAGACCGACGGTGCTCAGGGGAAGGTTGCCCAACGCGGCGCTGCCCAGCGTTGCGGCTCCGGCGCCCAACACGGCACCGGCTGCGCCTCCAACGGCGGTGTGAACCGTCAGCGACGTCCGCAAGTGCTGTTCCGGCCTCTTGGTCTCAGACTGCGGCACTGGCTCCGACATACCGGACAAGGCGCGGGGGCACGCAAGCTCGTCCTTGGGTGCTTCATTCGCCATGGCATCGAGCGCCGACGGTGGAGCCAGTGGTTCTTCGGGCTTGTTTCTCTTGAACGGCAGGGCTGGCATTTTAGGCAGCTTGCTCGCCGCCGCAGCAACACCCTGCTTTGCTTGCTCGGCGTTCTTTTCCGCGCCAAGCCGGCGCATATCGGCCAGTGACAACCCACTCATTGGCTTCGTCCCGTACTCACAGCACAATCGGGAGGTCGCCGCTTGTGACGGCGCCATGGTGAGAAGACTCTAAACGGCAATACTTACTGATTCGTGAGGGGATGACGGTGAACGCTAGGGTTTGATCTGTTTGTCGCGTTCATCACGTAAGGTCGCCAAGCAGTCGGTGAGAATGTGAGCGGCGGCCGCGGCGTCTATCCGTTCCTGGCTGTTCCTGGCACTGTGACCAGCCTCTGTCAGCGTTTCCTTGGCCGCCTCACTGGAAAGCCGCTCATCCCAGAACAGCATGGGCAGATCGATGTAATCAGCTAGTGCGCGGCGGAACGCGCGAACAGATTGGGCGCGTGGGCCGGCTGAGCCGTCCATGTTGTAGGGCATGCCGATCACAAGGCCGGCAATGTTCTCGCGGTCGACGAGTCGTTGAAGCGTCGATGCATCGGCGGCCATTTTGGTGCGGCGCATGGTTTCGACTGGGCGCGCGAGTGTCCAGCCAGCATCGCTAATGGCCACCCCGATGGTTTTGGTCCCCGGGTCAAGGCCAATCAAGGCATGGCTAAGTCCGCTTTTGTGGCCGATTTCGGCCACAAAAGCTTCTGGTTTGAACAATGCATCGGGCGCTGGCACTTACTGAAAGGCCGACTCTGAGAAGCTGCGCAATTTGCGTGAATGCAGCCGCTCGCTGGGCATTGCTCTGAGCATTTCCATGGCCCGGATGCCAATTTGCAGATGCTGGGAAACCTGTCGTTTGTAGAAAGCGCTCGCCATACCCGGAAGCTTCAGCTCCCCGTGCAGTGGTTTGTCTGAAACGCATAGGAGCGTGCCGTACGGAACCCGGAAGCGGAACCCGTTGGCCGCGATCGTCGCTGATTCCATATCGAGCGCGATGGCGCGTGACTGAGAGAACCGTTCAACTGGCTCGGAGAAATCGCGCAGCTCCCAGTTGCGATTGTCGATGGTCGCAACCGTGCCTGTGCGCATGATGCGTTTCAGCTCGTAGCCAGAAAGGTCGGTGATCTCGGCGACGGCCTGCTCCAGTGCCACCTGAACCTCGGCAAGGGGGGGAATAGGAACCCACGGCGGCAGATCGGCGTCCAGCACATGGTCTTCGCGCACATAGCCATGGGCAAGAACGTAATCGCCAAGGCGCTGGGAGTTCCGCAGACCGGCGCAGTGGCCCAGCATCAGCCAGGCGTGGGATCGCAGGACCGCGATATGATCAGTGATCGTCTTGGCGTTGGACGGGCCAACCCCGATGTTGACGATTGAGATGCCGCCATGTTCGCCTGTGCACAGGTGATAGGCTGGCATTTGTGGGGTGCGTGAAGCCACTATACCTTCCGGCTCGCGGTGCTGGTCAGCATGGTAGGTCACGCGCCCGCCAGGCTCGACAAAGTGCGTGTAACGGCTACCAGAACGTTCTAGTTCACGTTTAGAAAATTCAATAAATTCATCGATGTAGAACTGATAATTTGTGTATAGAACGAAGTTTTGAAAGGCTTCTGGTGGCGTCGCGGTGTAGTGCTTGAGGCGGTAAAGCGAGTAGTCGATGCGCGGGGCGGTGAACAGGGCTAGCGGGTATGGCTCGTTGGAGAGCGAGGGCGCGACGCCGTTCACAATGGCATCATCGGTAATGCCCAGATCGGGTACATCGAAATGGTCGCGCAACGGTCGGTCGTCTTCAACAACCCCATCGCCTTCGATCACCATACCGTCGGGAAAGGCGAAATGGATCGGGATTGGCGTCGCGGAGAGCCCAACTTCGACCGAGACATTGTGGTTCGCGATGAGCGCTGAGATCTGCTCCATCAGATAGCTGTCATAGAGATCAGGCTGGGTGATTGTCGTTTCATGCCTGCCCGGTCGTGTGACATGGCCATAGGCAAGGCGGGAATCGACGTCGGCATAAGTTTGGGTTGCCAGTCGCACAAACGGGTTGAAGCCACGGACCTTGCCCACCCGGTGGCCGCCGGGCTCACCGGATTTGCCGATATGGTCATAGAACGCCTCGCGCAGGCGCTCGGTTTCTTCATTGTAAAGGTCCTTCAGCGCGTCCACCGCCTCCCGGGCATCACGGGTTTGCAGAGAAATCTGGGAAGCAGCTGACATTCGGACCTCTTTTCTTGGTTTTTCTTTGCCGTTGAGCCGTCAATCGGGGCAAGAGCGTGGCGATCCCCTATCATCCTTCAGCCGTCGCTTGAACCCACCAAGCACGCGCGCTATCACCGCTTTTGAGGCGGAAGGCTGAGCCGAGTGGCGCTACCGACCGCGGCCTCTCACAACAGGGTGATGCTTTGAGTGTAGACAGCGATACCGTGCGCCGCATCGCGCATTTGGCCCGTATCCGGTTGCCGGACGATCGGATCGAGCCGATGCGCGAGGAACTGAACGCCATTTTGGCGTTTGTTGAGCAATTGGACGAAGTGGATGTTGACGGCGTTGAGCCTATGACCTCCGTCGTCGCGACCAAGATGCGGCTTCGCGCCGACGCCGTCACAGATGGCAATATTGCCGAAGACGTCGTTGCCAATGCACCGACCAGCGACGACCATTTCTTCATGGTTCCCAAGGTTGTGGAATAGGCCCGGCCATTTCCACGTTCCGATTTTGAAGATGACTGTATGACCGACCTTACTCAGCTCACCATCGCCGCTGCCCGTGATGGTCTGAAGAAAAAAGAATTCTCTGCCGTCGATCTGCCGGACGCCTATCTTGGCGCGATCACCGCCGCCAACGAGAAGCTGAACGCTTACATCGTTGCGACACCCGACAAGGCGCGCGAGATGGCTGCTGCGTCCGACGAACGACTGGCAGCCGGCAAGGCCGGAGCGCTTGAAGGCATACCGCTCGGTATCAAGGACTTGTTCGCAACACGCGGCGTCCACACCCAGGCATGCAGCAACATTCTGGGCGGGTTCGAACCGCGCTATGAGTCCACTGTCACCCAGAACCTATGGGACGATGGCGCCGTTATGCTCGGTAAGCTCAATATGGATGAGTTTGCTATGGGCTCGTCCAACGAGACGTCGGCCTATGGGCCGGTCGTCAACCCATGGCGATCAACCGGATCAAATGCCGATCTGGTTCCCGGTGGCTCGTCCGGCGGCTCCGCCGCTGCCGTTGCTTCCTGGCTTTGCGCCGGGGCGACAGCGACTGACACTGGCGGTTCGCTCCGCCAGCCGGCTGCGCTGACCGGGACAGTTGGCGTCAAGCCTACCTACGGCAGGTGTTCCCGCTGGGGGGTGGTGGCTTTTGCTTCCTCATTGGATCAAGCCGGGCCGATTACGCGCGATGTTCGCGATGCCGCTATACTGCTCGGCAGCATGGCATCTGTCGATGTGAAGGATACGACCAGTGTTGACGTTCCGGTGCCGGACTATGAGGCAGCGGTCGGGCGATCGGTCAAAGGCATGCGGATTGGTGTGCCCAAAGAGTACCGCATGGACGGCATGCCCGATGAGATTGATGCGCTCTGGCAGACGGGCATCGATTGGATGCGCGATGCCGGCGCGGAGATCGTCGATATCTCGCTTCCGCACACAAAGTATGCCTTGCCGGCCTACTACATCGTGGCGCCAGCAGAAGCGTCTTCCAACCTCGCGCGCTATGACGGTGTTCGCTACGGCAAGCGTGAGGGTGGGGCCGATGTGCAGGATTTGTATGAGAACACCCGCGCTGCCGGTTTCGGCGGTGAGGTGCAGCGGCGTATCTTGATCGGCACTTACGTGCTGTCGGCTGGCTACTACGACGCCTATTACAAGAAGGCGCAGCGAGTTCGGACGCTGATCAAACAGGATTTTGAGACTGTCTATGCCGACGGTGTGGACGCAATCCTGACACCGGCAACGCCAGGAGCAGCCTTCGGCATCAACGCCATGGCCGACGCCTCACCCATTGAGATGTATCTGCAAGATGTCTTTACAGTCACGGTGAACATGGCCGGGCTTCCGGGTATGTCTGTCCCTGCAGGTCTGTCGGCAGATGGTCTGCCCTTGGGTCTTCAGCTTATTGGCCGGCCATTTGATGAAGAAACGCTGTTCACGTTGGGCGACGTCATAGAGAAGCAGGCCGGGCACTTCTCGCCGACCAAATGGTGGTAAGACGAGCGTGCGTGATTTGTTTCCTCTCACCGTGCGCAAAGCGATCCCTGATGATCTGCAACGTCTGATCGACCTGGGCGTGGCGGCATGCCTCTCGTCGATTGATAAGCTTCCAGAATTTCGGGACCGCAAAGATGAGATGCGACCTGCCTTTGCGGCTTTCATCAAAGAAGACTTACCACGTCTCCTTGTTTTGACGTCCGAGGAC
>JBHJIX010000127.1:0-24044 GCA_050043025.1 Cohaesibacteraceae bacterium | reverse complement strand
GAGTGCCGAACCCCAGCCATCGTCCCAGCAACAGGCTTCACCGCAGCGCATCTCCGTGCTCGACACGGGCCGTGTGATCATTCGGCGGGGAGACAATCTCTGGCGGTTGTCGCGCCGCGTCTATGGTCAGGGTGTGCGGTTCACCTCGATTTACGATGCCAACCGCGACCAGATTCGCGATCCGGCGCTAATCTTCCCAGGCCAGGTGTTCGAGCTTCCAACGCCACTGCCCGATTGGGGCGAGGTGCCGGGCTTCGAGGCGCTAGAGCCTGACCAGTTGCCGCCTGCGGCCGACGCGACGTCGGAGACGACAAGCGGCTAGCTGAAATCATACGGTCTCAGTTCACGTTTTACGAAGGGCGCGGCCATGGCTGCGCCCTTGTTGGATTTGGCTGTCTTGTCGATCGATCATGTCAGTGGAGTTGACTGCAAGACTGTACTTCATCGGCATTTACCGATAGATAGGGCGCTTCATCGGGATCCATCGCCATTTTGAGCGGAAAGGCTCAAATCTGGCGGAATGAGAGGCAAGCAGACAGTGGAAACGCTGGCACCCTCGACAAAAGACGACGTTACCGTCAGCGAAGAGCATCTTGCCCGACGCCTGAAAGCGCTTGGCCATCCGGCGCGTCTGGCGCTGGTGCGGGCTCTTGCCTCCCAACCAAGTTGTTGCGGGCACCTTGTCCGCGACTTGTCCGGACGCCATGTCATGCTCGCACAGTCGACCGTTTCGCAGCATCTCGGCATCCTGGTCGATGCCGGTCTGGTGAAGCGCCAGCGCTGCGGCGTTGAACAGCTTTACACGCTCAATCAAGCCGCGCTGGGCGAAACGCTGCGCGACATTGCAGGCCTTTCCGCCTACCAAAACATGGACGTTTGCTAAGTGGCCGTCACTACCGGCACCCCGCCTGATCAGACCGACACACTGCCCGCCGTTTCAGCCGATGACCGTGCGATTATCGATACGCTGAAGGTCCTGTTTCCCTACATTTGGCCACATGATCGTGCTGACCTGCGTAGGCGCATCTACATGGCGCTTGGCGTTCTGGTTCTCGCCAAACTCGTCACCGTCCTGGTGCCGTACAGCTACAAATGGGTGACAGACTCCCTGACCGGGGAACTGAGTGCGGTGCCTTCGGTGCCAGAATGGCTGCTGGTGCCGGTCATGTTGGTGATTGCCTATGGCGTCGGCCGACTTCTCACTGTGGGTTTCAACGAGCTGCGCAATGGCCTGTTCGCCAAAGTTGGCCAGCACGCGGTTCGCCAGCTGGCCAACCAGACCTTCGACCATGTCCATCGCCTGTCTCTGCGCTTTCATCTCCAGCGCCGAACCGGCGGGCTGTCACGTGTCATCGAACGGGGAACGCGCGGCATTGAGGTGATCATCCGCTTCCTCATCCTGACAGCAGTTCCTTCCCTTCTTGAGTTCGTTCTCATGGTCGTGGTGGTGACCTACCAGTTCGATTGGACTTACTCGAGCGTGGTGATTGCAATCGTCATAGCGTTTGTCTGGTTCACCAAGGTGGCAAGCGATTGGCGCATTGCGATCCGCCGGCAGATGAACGACGCGGACACCGAATCCATCACAAAAGCGGTCGATGCGCTGCTCAACTATGAGACCGTCAAATACTTCAACAATGAGGTGATGGAGGCCAAGCGCTTTGACAAGGCGATGGCCAAGTATGAGCGCGCTGCCACACAGACCTTCACTTCGTTAGCTTGGCTGAACTTCGGCCAGACCTTCATCTTCACCATCGGTTTGGTGGTCTGCATGGTGCTGTCCGCCCGCGCCGTGCAGGCCGGCACCCAAACGCTGGGCGATGTCGAGATGATCAACGCGATCCTGCTTCAGCTGTGGCAGCCACTGAACTTTCTTGGATTTGTTTACCGCGAGATCAAACAGGGTCTGGTCGATGTGGAGACCATGTTCGATCTCCTGCGCCAGAACCCTGAAATCGTCGATGCACCGGACGCTGTGCCGCTGGCTGTCACCGGTGGGGCCATCCGTTTTGAGGATGTGAAGTTCGCTTACGATCCCAACCGGCCCATCCTGAAGGGCATTTCCTTTGAGGTGCCGGCCGGCAAGCGGGTGGCACTGGTTGGCCCGTCAGGTGCCGGCAAATCGACCATCTCGCGGCTTCTCTATCGCTTCTATGATGTGACCGAAGGCGTCGTCACCATCGACGGTCAGGATCTGCGTCACGTGACCCAGGACAGTCTGCGCGAGCAGATCGGCATGGTGCCGCAGGACACCGTGCTCTTTAACGACACCATCGCCTACAACATCCGCTATGGTCGACCTTCGGCAAGCGATGATGAGGTCACGACAGCCGCAGAGATGGCGCAGATCAGTACCTTTATTGCCGATCTGCCCGAAGGCTTTCAGACCCCCGTCGGTGAACGCGGGCTGAAGCTCTCCGGCGGCGAGAAGCAGAGGGTCGCCATCGCACGAACCCTGCTCAAAGCCCCGCCCATCCTCATCCTGGATGAGGCGACATCCGCACTCGACACTCAGACCGAAAAAGACATTCAGGCGGCCCTGGACGTGGTGTCGAAAAACCGCACCACGCTGGTCATTGCCCACCGGCTTTCCACCGTCATCGATGCCGATGAGATCATCGTCCTTCAGGCCGGTGGAATTGCTGAACGCGGCACCCATGACCAGCTCTTGGAGCAGCGCGGCCTTTACGCCACGATGTGGCAGCGCCAGCGCGAGGTCAGCGAGGTCGAGCAGCATCTGGCCGAGACCCGTGCCAGCGATGCGCAGGGTCTGATCAGCCGCGGGCCAACCGCTGAAGACATAGCGCGCGGGCAAACAAGCTGAACTCGTAGATCAGGGCCAACCCGCTGATCATCTCGACAAGGCTCCGGGAAGCCGATACCCAAAGCTTCCCCCCAATTGTCGCGTAGTGTCAGCACCGTCCATGAGCATCATACAGTCCATCACCACCGCCATTCCGCCGGTCAATCGCGCCGGCTACCCCTTCATTGCACTCTTTGCAGTGGTCGCGTTGGCGCTCGGCCTCGTCTCCACCAGCCTGTTCTGGATCGGTGTCGGTCTGACGATTTGGTGTGTCTTGTTCTTCCGCGATCCGGCCCGCGTCACGCCCATTGATGATACGTTGGGGGTGAGCCCGGCCGATGGGCGCGTCTGCTTTGTCGGCCACCGTCCGCCACCGCCGGAACTGGAGCTCGGCGATCAGCCCATGCGTATGGTCGGCATCTTCATGAATGTATTCGATGTGCATGTGAACCGCGCGCCGGTCTCCGCCCCGATCACCAAGATCGCCTACAAGGACGGCGCGTTTTTCAGCGCCGATCTCGACAAGGCGAGCGAGAAAAATGAGCGCAACGGCTTTGTGTTCAATACCAAGTACGGCCCACTTGCAGCCGTGCAGATTGCCGGAATGGTCGCGCGGCGCATCGTCGTCTGGCGGTCAGAGGGGGAAGCCGTGCAAGCTGGCGAACGCAGCGGCATGATCCGCTTTGGCAGCCGCGTCGATGTCTATCTGCCGGAAGGTGCTATGGTCGATGTTGCGATGGACCAGCGCACATTGGCTGGCGAAACCGTCCTTGCACGCTTCGGCGATGCTCCGGTAACTGAGCGGTTCCACCGGACAAGCTGATGGCGGGGCTCTTCCAACCCTTTGAGCCAGGCTCACGGTCGCTTCGCCGAAGGCGTTGGCGCCGTCTCAACCGGGTGCCATTGCGACTTGTTCTTCCCAACATGGTCACCCTGCTGGCTCTGTGTTCAGGCCTGCCCGCCGTTCGCCTGGCGCTCGACGGCCGCTTGGAACTGGCGATGATGGCCATTCTGCTGGCGGCCTTTCTCGATGCGCTCGATGGTCGCCTGGCTCGGATGTTGAAGGGCACCAGTCGCTTCGGCGCAGAGCTTGATTCCCTTACCGATTTCGTCAATTTCGGTGTCGCCCCGGCGCTCATTCTCTACCAGTCCTCGCTGTCCTCCATAGGGAACTTGGGTTGGATCGCTGCGCTCCTCTATGCCATCTGCGCTGGCCTGCGCCTCGCCCGTTTCAACGCGGCGATGGATGACAGCAGTAAGACGGGGCCAGCCGACTTCTTCATCGGCGTGCCAGCGCCAGCCGGCGCACTCGTCGCTCTGCTGCCCATGTATTTCGCACTGTTGGGCGGGCGATGGCTCACCGAGATGCCGCTGCTTGTCGCCGGCTTCATTGTCTTGGTCGGCCTACTGATGGTATCCACACTGCCGACCTTTTCCGGCAAGCGCTTCGGTGCCCGCCTGCCTGTCGGAAGTGTCTTGCCGTTGATGGTGGGTGGCGCAGCACTCATCGCGCTGCTGGTTGCGTTCACCTGGCAGGTGCTCATTGCTTTGTCGCTCCTCTATCTGGCTATGCTGCCTGTCGGCCTTTGGTATGCCAGGCGCATTGACGCCGAGCTTCCGCAAACGCCGCCCATCGACGACGATCAAAATCCGGACGACATCGACGATGCGTCTGACAAGTGATTTCGTCGTCAGTGTCTTGATACGCCGCGTTGAACAGGCAGGTGCCTATGCAACGGTGGCGCGGCGAGGAGACGCGACGGCAGGCGCGATCTTCGTCCTTGTCGACGGGCTGCTGGGCGAAGTGGCACTCTACGGTCCGGCGCCCTTCACCCTTGATGACAAGCCGCTGCCCGACGAGGCGGCTATCACGGGCAATCGGTTGTTTGTCCGCATGCCCTTAGAGCCCGACCAGACGCGCGCAGCCGCTGAAGCGGTCATTGAACGCGAAGAGCGTTTCGACAGCGACCTCTGGCTGGTTGATATCGAAGACCGCGCCATGCGCGCCTTCGTACCGGTCGTCGATCCGACCTAACCAGTGTCAGTCGGGCACTTTGCTTCTTTGATCACGGCGTATCTTGAACGCATGCGAGCGTGCCGCTTGGACGGCAGCTCGCCGGATCAGCTTAGCGTGAGCCTTCGTTCAACGCCGATCCGCTCCAAGAAAGCTTTGTCGTGGCTCACCACGATGATTGCGCCGTCGTAGTCTCTAAGCGCCGCCTCCAACACCTCAAGAGCCTCGATGTCGAGATGATTGTTCGGTTCGTCGAGGAGAAGGCATTGCCTCGGTTGGCTATGTCCCAAGGTGCAAGCCAATCCCGCGCGCAGACGCTGTCCACCACTAAGGGAGCCAACGCGTTGGTGGGCATCATCGCCGCGGAAAAGAAATCGTGCAAGCGCAGCCCGCCGTCCATTCTCGCTGGCATTGGGGTCGATGCGCGCCAGAGCATCAAGAACCGATTCCTCGGAATCAAGCAGGCTTAAGTCCTGGTCGAGCAATGCGGTGGGAACATGCAATGCGACTGAGCCACCAAGGGGCGTGAGATCGCCATTGATGCATGCAAGCAGAGTCGACTTGCCGGAGCCGTTCGAGCCCTCGACGGCTATCCTTTCGGGTCCACGAATAGAAAGGGAAACATCCTGAAAAATGGGCCTGTCCGGTTCATAGCCAAATGTCAGTTGGTCGACCCGCAGCACGTCCCGACCAGCGGCCAAGCCAGATGGAGGTATATCCATGACGAGGGGTTGGAGAATCTCAACCGCTCGACGAGCCGTCTCCAAAGAGGCCTCCGCTTCGTCCATCTGGCGACCACGCAATCGCGCCGCCGATGCGCCAGATCCCTCGCTGCGCTCTTTGGCAGCATCCAGCACAAGTTGCGACTGGCCACCCGAAACACGCAGCTTTCTGCCCTGGCGATCTGTTCGTGCTTTGCGTTCCGCCGCAAGCTGGGCTTGCGCATTGGCTTCGGCGACGGAGCGCTCAGCGCGAGCTAGCTTGTCTTGCGCCGATGCAAGTTCGGCTGCCTTAGCCACGCGGTAGACGTCGTAGTTCCCGCCATAGGACCGCGCGCCCAGCGATGTCAGCTCCGTGATGGCGTCCATCTCGCCAAGCAACGTACGGTCGTGGCTGGCGACAATCACACATCCTTGCCAGGCTCGCAGCGCATCGATGACCAGGGCGCGCGCGGCTTTGTCCAGATGGTTTGTCGGCTCATCGAGCAAAAGCGCATCTGGGTCTGAGAACAGGAGGGCCGCCAGGCCGGCACGTGTGCGTTGCCCACCAGACAGCCTACAAAGCCGCGTGTCCGGCGTTTGGTCCAGGCCCATGGTGGCTAAAGCATGTTGAAGCCGCGCCTCTAAAGTCCAGTCAGCACGCTCAAGGTCGTCGGCGGTTGCCTCACCTCTCTCCGCACGACCGAGAATAGCGAGCTGTTCTTCCACGTTGAAAAGACCAGCCAGCGTTTGATCGTCTTTCTGTTCTGGGTTCTGTCGCAGAAAGCCGATCGATGACGGTTTTCTGATCGAGCCGGATACGGGCGCTAACTCGCCTGCAATCAGCCGCAGCAACGTTGTTTTACCTGTCCCGTTGCGACCAATCAGGCCGGTTCGCACGGGTCCAAATGTCAGGTTCAGGTCATTGAGAAGGGGCGTGCCGTTGGGGGTGTTCCAGCTCAAGCTGGTCAGGACGATGGAAGGCATGGCTGTTACTCGCTGAGAGAAACCCTTGGGGGCGGTCAGATCGCGAGTGTGAAATCCATGTCGTCGTCCTCGTTGGTATTGGAACACACAGGATATGGGTGGCTCAAACGGCAATACAAGCCGCCGAACAGGAAGGTCCCTATCGCGTGCGAGCGGCAGTAGCCCAGGCTGAAATCCGATGACCGAAGGGCCCGTATTTTTGCCGTAACGCCTTATCGGAAGGCTTCCAGGATCCGCGCGAAAAGACGGTACAGCTCTTTGTCTTTACCGGGCGTGACAATCTCCACCTGGGACTCCTGCTTGATGAACTCGCGCTCTGATAGCGCGCCATCGGAAAGCTGCATGATGCTTTCATAGCTTGTCGTGAGAACTACGTCCGGCTGCTCTGCCTTTCGGTAAAAGACGCTGGCAACACCCTCCTTAGCCGAGATCTCCATGTTCTCGCCATCGACTACCAGGCCAGACACAAGGTCAAAGCCCCAGGCCTCAACACGCTCAGCAGCGGCGCCCAGCGTGACCGCAACAGTCCGAAGGTTTCCCGGCGCGACCGGTTCGCCTTCGTGTGGAAGGCCCCCGCCAAACATGGCCAGTTCGAAGATGAGGCTGCGGGTTTTTCTCCCCAGCTCTGTCAGCTCATAGACCGTCGCGGCATGTGGACCCGGCGCTTGTACCACCAGGCCATCGGCCACCAGCTTCGCCAGCCGCTCGGTGAGAAGGTTTGCGGCAATACCGGTCAGCCCCCTTTGCAGATCGGTAAACCGAGCCGGCCCAGCGTGAAGATCCCGCAGGATGAGCAGGGTCCACCGGTCGCCAACCCGATCGAGCGCCCGTGCTATCGGGCACAAAAGTTTGTAGGAGCGCGCTTTTACCATCCGATCCTCACAGACAAGTTACTTTAAAAAATAAAGCAATCACTTTATTTATATAACTTCGATATGAGACGGAGACCCTAACATGGCAACTCAACCCAAAATTCTCGTCACCAGCGGGGCTGGAAAGACCGGCCTTCCGGTGGCTCTCCAGCTGCTGCAGAAAGGAATGCCCGTTCGTGCCTTTGTACGGCGCGACGACCATCGCGCCGCGCAATTAAAACGCGCCGGCGCCGAAGTCTTCATCGGCAACCAGTATGATCTGTCGGACCTGCGCAAAGCCATGCAAGGCATCCAGCGTGCCTATCAATGCGCGCCGACAGCGCCGAACGGGCTGCACTTCAATGCCGCCTTCACTGCTGCCGCCTTTGAGGCCAAGCTGGAGCATGTGGTGTCGCTCGGCCAATGGCTCTCCAGCGTTGATCACCCCTCCCTGTTCACCCGCGAAGTCTATATCAGCGATATTCTTATCGCGATGCGCGACGAGATGAGCGTGACCACCATTAATCCCGGATGGTTTGCCGATAACTACATCATGGTGATGGGCCTTGCGGCGCATCTGGGCATCCTCGCAATGCCGTTGGGCGATGGCGATACGAAGAAGAACGCTGCGCCCTCCAATGAAGACATTGCCCGTGTTGCCGTAGGCGCGCTTCTCAACCCGGCGCGATACGGCGGCAAGACCTACCGCCCAACAGGACCGGTCTTGATGTCGCCCAATGAGATCGCAGCGGCCATGGGCGTGGCCCTCGGGCGCCGTGTGGTCTATCGCGACATCTCCGAACGCATGATGCTCAAGGCCCTCAAAGCCATACCGCCTGCCAACTATTCGGAGGCGGCGGCATCTCAGTTGGCCATCTATGCCGAGGAGTACCGGCGCGGGACCTTTGCCATCAACGCGCCGACTGAGGCTGTTCGCGAGCTCGGCGGCAAAGACCCTGAAGACTTTTTCAGCATTGCACGTCGCGCGGTCGTTCAGCGCCCGGACCTGCTTCGCAGCCCATTGCAGACGGCGGCCGCTCTTGGCGGGTTTGCTAAGATGCTGCTCACAAGCCCGCCAGAATTGGCACGCATCGCCGCTGATCGGGACTTTGTTTCCATCAGCGCGCCAAGGTTCAGCCAGGATGATCCCAGCTGGAACCAGTCTCACGCGCCGCGGCCAACATCCGCTAACCTAAGAAAGGTCATATGACATGACGGCCCTTATGATCTCGACAATCACCGTGACCGACCCGGCCAGCTTCCAGGACTACATGGCAAAAACCCAGGAGGTTGCACGCCCGTTTGGCGCCAAAGCGCTGTTTCATGGCAGGCGCAGCGCGACATTGAACGGCGATGCCTTGCAGGGCGACATGGTCGTTGTTGTTAGCTTTCCCGACCTTGAGACGCTTGAGCGATGGAACGCTTCACCGGAGTACCAAGAGATCGTTGCCCTTCGCGATGCCAGCTCGGTCCAGGTCATGACGGCCTATGGTCCATTGGAATGACCGATGCGCTCCGCCGGTGCATCGGCATCGGCGGCGGCACAGCCCATAGGGTGCGCCCCGCAAACCACCAAAGCACGCATTGCCAATCAGTCCGCCAATCACTAGCCTAGCGACCAAGGAAACAAGGAGAGCTGCTGTGAAACCTGCAAACATCGTCGTGGTCGTCGTCGATAGGTGCATGGTCCGGTAGCGGTCTCCATACTCGTTTCCATGCGCCCTCCGATCCCCAGGTCGGGGGCTTTTTTTTGTCTCATGCAAAGACCAATCCCAAGCAAAGTCCAATCCCAAGCAAAGTCCAACCCCATGACCAAGGCAGGCAAGCCGCCCGCGCTCATAACGCTGATACTGTTGACGGCCCTTTCCACACTGTCCCTCAACATGTTTCTGCCCTCGCTCGCCAACATCGCGAGCGAGTTTGATGTGAGCTACGCGACAGTCAGCCTTGCCGTCGCAGGCTATCTTGCGGTCACGGCCGTGATCCACCTCATTATCGGCCCGTTGTCGGATCGCATCGGTCGCCGCCCTGTTCTTCTTGCGTCTATCCTGGTGTTTGCCGTGGCCTCTCTTGGCTGCGCGCTCTCAACAAACGTCTGGACCTTCCTGGCATTTCGTATGCTCCAAGGCGGTATGATCGCAGGCTATGCGCTCTCGCGCGCCATCGTCAGAGACACAACAAGCGAGCGCAAAGCAGCTAGCCTGATCGGCTACATCAGCATGTCTATGGCCATCGCTCCCATGCTTGGACCGATGTTGGGCGGTGTTCTGGATAGTGTTTTCGGGTGGAGGGCGAACTTCTACCTCTACGCATTGTCCGGCGTTGTGTTGTTCGTCATCTGCTGGTTCGATCTTGGTGAGACGAAGCCCGTCAGACCTGCGGCCAGCGCGGCTGACCGTGAAAAAGCACATGATTTGCTCGGGGAACCGCTTTTCTGGGCGTTTTCGCTATGTAGCGCTTTTTCCGTCGGCGCTTTTTACATCTTCATCAGCGGCGCGCCCTTGGTGGCACAGATTGAGTTTGGACTAAGCACCGCAGAGATCGGTTTCTTCCTGGGCAGCATCACCGCCGGCTTCATGACCGGCAGCTTCATAGCTGGACGGCTTGCATCATGATACGAACCAACCACGATGATGATGGCCGGTCGACTGGTGGCCTGCATCGGTATCGCCGCTGGAATTGTCGCGGTCTTGTCCGGCTTCGTGTCACCCCTCCTTTTCTTCGGGAGCACGGTTTTTGTCGGGCTTGGCAATGGCCTCACCCTGCCAAGCAGCAGCGCTGCGGTAATGTCGGTGCGGCCAAAGCTTGCCGGAACTGCCTCCGGCTGGAGCGGAGCATTGGTGGTGGCCATCGGAGCGCTTTTGACAACGCTGACAGGTCTCGTCCTCCCTGCGGGCGATCCCGCTTTGACGCTTTTGGTCCTGATCTTCGGCGCCTCAGTGGCGGGACTTGTTTCTATTGTTGCGGCGATCAGCTTGCGCAGCTCACCCACCAGAACTCTCGCCGGTTGAGGGCTGCGCCGTCCTCCATCACGTTGCGGTCAGGTATCGGCTTGGACCGTGGGCGAGCGATGCAGTTCGCTGTAGGGGCAGACGTCGTCCTCAAACGGCACATGGCGCCGTTGAAACTGAACGCCTTCAATGGGTTCCGGATGACTAATCCGATCCATCCTAAAATGCCGAAAATCTGCGCGCGTGGGGTCCCAGGCGACCAAATACCAAAGGGGCGGCAGGATCAGCATGGCCTGCGGCTCGACTTCCCGGTTAGTCTCACGTCCCTTCGCGTCCCGGTACACAAACCGCAGATGCAGGCGCTGCAAAAAGGCCGTCTCAAACGCCGGCAACAGTTCGGGCGTCATCGTCGACACATCCGATAGGTCCTGCAGCGGAGAAAGCTGCCCGACGTGAAGGCAGTCCAAAAACCGTCGCAGATCACGCACCCTGTCGGATGGGAGCGCTCTTTCTATCTTGGCAAGGCCGCCATCGGCGAGGTTGGAAAATGGCAACGTGCCAGCAGCACGCATCGCGGCAACGCTGATGAGAAGCGCAAACACCTCTGCCACCGAAAGGCGCGCCGTGGTCTGGACCGATTGCGGATCAAGTTGAACACCGCCGCCGCGGCCAGGCTCGGAGTGGATGACGAAGCCTTGATCGCGAAGCGCAGAGATATCGCGCAACACCGTGCGCCTTGATGCACCAACTTCTGCAGCCAACCGGTCGATGGTCGACGTACCGTTGCGTCGAAGGCTGCGGACAATTTCATCATGACGGAGACGAACGCTCATCCCATGACACTAGCACATTTGGTGACAAGAATTGGCACCATTTGGGGCTAAGCCACCTCCTGCCACATCAAACAGGAGCTTCAGACAATGCAACGCACTGCCGTCAATCCATGGGACTGGTCGATCAAGCTCGGCTACAATCAAGCTGAAATCATTGAGGGCTTTTCCCGCCAACTCATCTGCGCTGGTCAAACAGCCGTTGATGGTAACGGCAACCCGCAGCACCCGGGCGATATGCGAGGCCAGATTGGCCTGGCTCTGGACAATCTGGAAGCTGTCCTTGCCGGTGCCGCGATGGATCTGAGCAACGTGATCCGGCTGGGTGTCTACGCGACCGATGTCGACGAGGCGCTCAAGAATTTCGATCTGCTTGGCGAGCGCTTTGGCCCATTGCAAAGCGCACCGCCGATGACCTTGCTCGGTGTCACCAGGCTCGCAATTCCAGGATTGCTTTTTGAAATCGAAGCGACAGCTGCGGGCTAAATAGCCCGCCGAAAGCCCTGCTGGTTGAGGGGCTTGGCAGTCTTTCTGCGCCCTTCAGCTGCCATGGATGTCAGTGAGCGGGCCATGCGATCGGTGTTCGGCATGGCTGGCTCGCTCGGCTTGGCCGGGCTGCCGCTGGATTTGCGCATGGCCTGGACAATGGACTGCGCCGTTGTTTCCGGCAGGGCCTTGAAGCGGTCAACCAGCGCAAAGGTGTCGCGCGGCGAGCCCGTCAGCCCGAGCCTGGACAGAATGACCAGCCGGGCAAACGCGGTGGTGGAAAGGCCAGCGGCGCGCGAAAGCACCATCATGGCCTCACCGTCGGCCTCATCCATCAGCTTGCCGACGAGGCGTGTGTCGAGCTCAAGCATGTCTGCGAAAGTGTCGCGCAATCGTTCTGGGGCGCGGGATTCAATAACCGTCAAGAAAGTTAGGTCGGCCTCATTGCGCGTTGGATCAAGCGCTTTGCGGGCCGCAGGCATTGAGGTTGCCTTCGGGCTGTCTTCCACCAACCGGCGCATGACAGCACGGCGGGCTGGGCCATCCAAATCGGCAAAACCCTCGGCAACCGCTCGTGGGTCGGCTGTTTCAGTCGCCCGCTTTTGCAGCGGCTCACCGGTTTCTGCCTGGGCCTTTTCAGCTTTGCGCGTCAGCAGTGCCTGGGTCTCGTCGGACATATGGCTGTAGTGATTGTCGAGCAGAGCTTGCAAAACCGAGCCGCTGCCATCGGCCACCAACATCGTGATGTGTTTGGGCGCAAGCCGGTGGTGGCGCGCAATCTGCGTCTTTAGTTCGCCATCGCCACGCTCAATGAGTGCTGCAATAGCCTCATCGCTCAATGCGTTGGCCCGCACCAGCGTATCTGCGGCGCGCATGTTGGCGAGCGCCAAACGGTCCGACAGGTCAAAGCCAAGATCATTGCGGCACGCCACCGCCTTGGCGAGCGACACCAACTCTTCTTCTTCGGCAACGCCGATGAACCCATGCGCAAGCGCCTTAAGGCGAGTGATTTCGGTCGCCCGGCCCTTGGGCGTCAGTGCAAGCAGCGTGGAGATGGCACGCAGCATGCTCTTTCCGGCACCAGCGCTTTTGAGGACGCCCGGCGCGTTGTCGTCCAGCTCGGGTTCGGGAGCGTGCATGGCAAGCGGTTTTTCCGCGCCCAGACTGGCTTCCCCGGTCGGGTCCTGAAGGTCGGTATCGGACGCCGGAATGGCGTCGGGGAAGTCGGAAAACGTCGACATGAGCAATCCATCGGGCGCGGTGCGAAACCTTACCTTCCTGTATGGCCGCCGTTCGTTAGCAAAGGATTAACCTTGCAGCTTTCTTAATGCCCCAAAGCGAGGCGGGGGCCGACGATTCGCCGTCGGCTTGTGTCGTCCTCATCACCAGGGAGCCGAGTGGACCTCGGCATGAACCATGAGCGGCAAAAGTCCGCGCACCCCTGTTAAAACACCGGCCAAGCCGGCCAGCTCCGTAGGTGCCCCCAGCCGCACGGACGAGGGAAATCTGTTGCCTTTTCCCCAGTCCAACCGTCGCCGTGATCGCAACCATCGCCGCGCGTCACTACTCCAGCCGGGGCAGATCTTGCTGTTCACCGGCGTCCAGATCGTGCGGCAAGATGAAGACCAGGGCGATGATGACGGGACGCCCAGCGAGACATCCGTTGGTCGCTAAGCCTGCCTGCCTGATCGTGCTTGGAGCCTTCACCCTTGTGGGTAGTGCCCAGCAGGGGGATTTCGGCCGCCAGCGCGCCCATGTCATCAACGACAGCATCCTGCCTGCGGTGGGTTACGTTTCCACCTGGTCGGGCGGGGAAGAGGTCTCCAGCTTCAACTACACCAATGATGAGCAGACCCTGCGCGATCTGGGTTGGACGCTTGTTGTGCCAACCCATGCGGAGGACTGGCTGGGTCGCACAGCAGCGGAGCTGCAGCGCTCCGAGATTGTCCGCCGACTGGACCTGATGGCAAGCCCATCACGCTATCATGACCTTCTGGCTTCCCGCGCCTATCGGTCCTCCGATGCCCGCTATGCCCGCATCATGGATGATGCGGCGAAGGATATTGCCGCGATTGAGCCCTACATGGCCTATGCGGCGCGGGTGCGCATTGCCGATGAACAAAGGCTGCGCGCCGCCCAGGCTTTGCCCGATCTCAGCATTGGTGAAATGCGTTCAACCCACGGACGGATAACGGAAAATCAGCGCCAGATGGCGTGGGTCAAACGGGCGATGTTGTTCCGGCTCTACGCCTATCGCTATGCCGTTGACCGGCTGATGATCGAAACGCCTTCGCGAGAGGCCGGTCTTACCATCCGCCGGCTCGATGCGCTGGAAGCGGCAATCCATGGCGCGCTTGCGGTCGAGTTGGAGCGCGGCACGTTGGTTGATGATCCAAGCGACACGATCGATCTGATGGACATCGTCACCAAGGCCTAACAGCGATGCTTAGTTCTGCGACGGTGTCAGCGCATCCGGCCGCGGCAGAGGCTGCGGAACCTGGGGTGGTCCGGATCGGTCCGGCGTTCCGGTTCCGGACCCATCCGTCTCATCGCTGGCATTCGGATTGGTGAAGGTGAAGGTGGCGAGCGTGCACTCGGTCTGCGAGAGGTTCTGACGCAGTCGCGATCTGAGCGCCTCATAGGTCGCCAACCCGCTGATGCGGACCACGCCAAGGGGCCCATCCATTTCCACCACCAGCGAGTCGCGCGGCAACTGTGCGCCAGCGCGGGCGAGGTCGACGGCGAGCGCAGGGCGCACGACCAAAAGATCAAGCCCGCCGCCTGACGTCGCATTGTGGTTAACCGATCCGACCACCAGCCCGCTCAGCGTGTGCACGGAGATCGACCAGAACGGCACATCCAGATTGCCCGAAACGCGCACCGCGCCGTCGCGCAGGTCAAAACTGCAATAGACGCTGTCGGTGCGGCCATCATCATAGCGGAAGCTCGGCAGCGCCTCGCCGGCAAGCCCGGTGTAGAGACGTGGCGCAGCTTCGCCTGGCGGAATGATATCGTCGATCTGCACGCCACGCCCGATGCTGGGCAACGCAAAAACGACCAAGAGGTGGACAACGATGGTGGCGAGCAGCGTCAACCCGCACCACAGCCCGACGGCCGACGCTATTGCGCCATGCTCACGCTGTTTGGCTTGGGGCGCATAGAGGAAGTTGTCGCTCACGCCGGGCACCCCGCACCATCGGTGCCGACCGTCACGAAGGGCAGGGCCGCCTCGCCACTATCGGGCAAGCTGGTGATGGCGCCGTCATAAACATGGATCACCACCGCCACCGGCAGGCCAGATCGAACCAAAAGGGCATTGGGCGCCGTCGGCTGGGGACCGATGCTCAGCGAAAAGCTGCCATCGGCCTGATAGACCAGATCGCGGCTGTGCACCGCTGTTTGGCGCGCATCGCGTTCGGCAAGCGGTGCGCCATTGGCTTGGGTTACCGTCAGCGTCCAAAGCCGGGCCACATCGACCCGGCCGGTCAACTCAACGGCGCAGTTCGGCACAAGCAGTTGGTTGGGCTGCGAGCCGAGCGCTACAAACCGCATGCCTTCCGCACTGCCCGGCGGCAACTGGCCGGACGAGGCCAGAAAGGCATGGGCATAAGGGTCGGCACTGGCATCGCCCACGGCACGGACGGCTTCCCACTCGCCGATGGTCAGCATGCCAGTTGGCCGCAGTGTTTGCGTGGCGTAGCTAGCGCTTGCTGTGCCGGCGACAACCGCTGCGAGCGCCATCGATAGTAGCCACAGCATGCGTGTCATTGGAGCTAGCGGGCCTCGCCCTCGGGGGCCGCGACGTCCTCAAGGTCGGTCGCATCAAAAGTGCCCAGCGCATCCACGGTGAAGGAGGTTCGGAGTTCGCGCGTGTTGTTCGGCGCGAAGCGGTTGACCACCGTTTGCAAGGTCAAAGAAAGGTCATCGCCCAAAGGTGTGGCAGAGGCTGGTCCGTCGATCACATTGTCGGCGCGCGCTATTAGCTCCACATCGTCGCGCACCGCCTCATCAACACCGGGCAGAAGGGGCTGCTGCGCATCGCGGTGCGCAAGCTCCATGATCGACTGCCAGGTCATCGCCGGCAGGCGGCCGCCTGTCAGATTGGCGGTCGAGGTGAAATCATCATTGCCGTACCAAACGCTCGCCGTGTAGCGGCCCGTATAACCGATGAACCAGGCATCACGGTACGCCTGGGTGGTCCCGGTCTTCCCGGCCGCTGAAATACCAGGCAGTTGCGCGCGGCGGGCCGTACCAGCCTGGATCACCTGATGCAGCATCTGGTTCATGCCGGCGACCGTTTCTGCGGTCAGGATGCGCGGCGCAGCCGGCCCATCCACCGTACGGTCATAGACCAAGTCGCCGTCGAGCGTGCGCATCTCGGTGATGGCATAGCCGCTGGTGCGATAGCCGCCATTGGCAAGGCTGGCATAGGCGCTTGCCATATCAAGCGGCGTCACCTCGGCAACACCAAGTGGCAGCGGGCGCGTGATCGGCAGCTCTGAGCGAATGCCCATATCGTAGGCGACATCGACGATGAGATCGCGCCCCAGCGCCTCTGCCACCCGCACTGGAATGGTGTTGATCGCGCGGGCTAGCGCCGAGGTCAGCGTCACGCGGCCTGAGTAGCTGCGGCCATAATTGCGCGGGCTCCAGCCACCGATATTGATCGGCGCATCCACGACGATGGATTGCGGCGTGTAGCCATTCTCCAGCGCCGTGGCATAGACGAAAACCTTGAACGACGAGCCTGGCTGACGCAGCGCGTGGACGGCTCGGTTGAACTGGCTTTGCCCATAATCGCGGCCACCCACCATGGCGCGCACCGCGCCATCATTTTCCATCAGCACGGCCGCGGCTTCGCGCACGCGGTAGGCGCGGCCAGACTCCGACAGGTTGGAAAGAACCGCTCGTTCGGCACCGGTTTGGAAACGTGGGTCAAGCGTGGAGCGCACCACCAGCACCCGTTCGCCGTCTGGCGCGAGGTCACGGACTTCTTCAAACACCCAGTCGAGGAAGAAGTTGGGGGCTGACGCCGTATCGCGCTGAACAGCCGATGCCGGGTTCAGCCGCGCAAACAGCACCTGACCTTCTGTGAGGAAGCTCGCCTCCACCATGTTGGAGAGCACTTCGCTCGCACGCTGGCGGGCGGCGGCCAAATTGATGTGCGGCGCAAAGCCCGCCGGTGCTTTGTAGAGACCGGCCAGCATGGCCGACTCCGACAGCGTTAAGTCCCGCACGTCCTTGTCGAAGTAGAACTCGGCAGCCGCAACCACACCGAAGGCGCCGCCGCCCATATAGGCCCTATCCAGATAGAGCTTCAGGATTTCGTCTTTGGAAAGGTTCACCTCAAGCCAAAGCGCCAGGAAGGCCTCGGTGATCTTGCGCATCAAGGTGCGCTCATTGGTGAGGAACAGGTTCTTGGCGAGCTGCTGGGTAATCGACGAGCCGCCCTGAACCACCCCTTGCGCTCGCACATTCTCCATCAGCACGCGCAACGTGCCGATGAAATCGATGCCAAAGTGCGAGTAGAACCGCCGATCCTCGGTCGCCAACGTCGCCTGGATCAGATGGTCCGGCAGGTCAGACAGCGGGACCGAATCATTTTGCAGCACGCCGCGCCGGCCAATCTCCTGGCCATAACGATCTAGAATCGTGACCGCAAACGTGTCCTGCTCCAGCCAGTCATCGGACGTCTTGTCGAAGGCTGGGATGGCCAATACGAGCGCCAGACCCGCCCCCAACGTGCCGAACGTTGCAGTCTCGTCGAGAATCTCAACCGCGGCCCGCTTCAAACCACGGACACGGAACCTGTCAAAGAACCGCCGCAGCCCGGCGACCGATTGGCCCAGCCACTGCTTGGTTTGATAAAGCGCGGTATCCACAGCGGCATCGATTTCTATAGGCCGGGGTAGACCTCCAGACTCGACAGCCTGTCGTCGTTGAACCTTTTGGTCTTGCTGCTTAGATGCCGACGCACCACCATCGTCCGGGGCAGTCGGCATGTCGCCGTCATCGCCCTGGCTCGCAGAGACCGGTTGATCGTCGTCGCGTGGCGTTTCGCTCATTCCATCCGTCGCGGGGTGGGAGGCTGCGGAGTTGGACGTTGCCCCCTTTTACGCTGCAAGATCGGTTGCCGCCAGTGACTTGTTTGATAAAAGCCAGCGCTTCTGGTGCCCCCTTGTTGCTATGCAAGGGCCTGGCGAACCAACGGGATGCGAATGGACGCCGCGCGCGGACCTTTCTGGGAAACAAAGGCTCTGGAGGACATGACTCCAGACGAGTGGGAGAGTCTGTGCGATGGCTGCGGGCGCTGCTGCCTGTCCAAGTTGGAAGATATCGACACATCAGCGATCGCCTTCACCTGCATCAGTTGCACCTTGCTGGACACCAAATCGGCGCGCTGCAGCGACTACCCCAATCGCTTCGCCAAGGTGCCCGATTGCCTCGCCATCACACCTGAGATGGCCCGCAATTCGCCGTGGCTTCCGCCGACTTGCGGCTATCGCCGTGTGGCCGAGGGGCGTGGCCTTGCTTGGTGGCATCCGTTGAGCTCCGGCACCCCGGCCACGGTTGAGCAGGCGCGAATCTCCGTTGCTGGACGGGTGATCAGCGAGGACGATGTGGATGATGAGGACCTTGAAACCTACATCGTCAACTGGCCGGACGAGGACCCGGAGGAGGAATGGGTATGACGGTATTCCCTGTCGGAATGCTCTCCATAAACAACTGATAATCAGTTTGATTTCGAGTTATCCACAGGGTCAAAGCTCTCTCTGTTTTGCGGGTGAAGATCCAAAATAGGAAAATAATCCTTGACCACCGTACGGTGTTTGGGTATCAATTGGGCATGCTCGCAGAGGTGGCTAACCCGGTGACAAGGGGTTGGCCAAAACGTCTGCGAGGTTCCTCCTTGTCAATTTCAGGCGGTCGCTTCGGCGCACCGCCTTTTTTGTTGCGCTGAGCTGAAAGGCCTGCCGATGAACCAAGATTTTGCTTGCCTGCCGTTCGATCATCCATGATCCCGCAAATCCCCGATGACCTCATCGATTGGGCTGCTGTCCGAAAAGCCTATGAGACCAGCAGTCAATCAGTTCCCGATATTTTGGAAAGCTTTGCCCTTTCCAAGAGCCGGCTTTACCGCCGCGCCAAACGCGAAGGGTGGATTTCCCGCAGTGCCGCCGACTGGCCAAGCCCGCCGGAGGCCACGATCACAGAGAAACGAGCCGCGCTGGCAGCGCGGCTTTTTCATGCGCTGGAGGATCGCATTCTGGCGCTTGAAGAAGAGACCGCCGACCATGACACCGCCCATGGCGAGCGCGATGCCAAGGCATTGACGGCGCTGGCGCGCGCGCTCGACCAACTGACCGATATGCTGGAGGCAAGCGATGCCGCGCCAGCAGATGCGCCCAGCCCGTTCGACACGGAGACCAATGTGGATGACTTCCGCAACCTGCTTACGGACCGCCTTGACCGACTGCGCAACGCGGGGAGGGACGGCTGATTTCGTCCGTCAGCTTTCCGACCGCGACGTCATGCAGCTCTATTTCGATTGTGACAGCTGTGCGCGGCCCGATCAGCGCCCGCCGCTTGGGTCTTGGCAGCTATGGATGCTGATGGGCGGTCGTGGAGCCGGCAAAACGCGGGCCGGCGCTGAATGGGTGCGCGGTGCTATCGCCGGACGCCACCGCTATGCGCTTGAGCCGTGCGGCCATATCGCGCTGCTCGGCGAGACCTTCGCTGATGCCCGCGAGGTGATGGTGGAGGGCGTCTCCGGATTGCTTGCCATCGCGCCGCCTTGGGATCGCCCGCGCTATGAGGCGGGGCGTAAGCGCGTTGTTTGGCAAAATGGGGCGGTCGCTCGGCTCTATTCAGCCGAAGATCCTGAAGCGCTGCGCGGTTCGCAATTCGATGCGGCCTGGTGCGATGAGGCGGGCAAATGGCGCTATGGCGAGGAGGTTTTCGACCAGCTGATGCTGGGTCTACGGCTCGGCGCCGACCCACGTTGTGTGGTGACCACAACGCCACGCGCCACACCGCTGATCCGGCGGCTGGTGAACGATCCGGCCTGTGTGATGTCGAAGGCCTCCACCGATGCCAACGCAGCCAACCTTGCCAGGGGGTTCGTTGATGGGTTGGAGCGCACCTATGGCGGCTCCCGCCTCTACCGGCAGGAGGTCGCTGGCGAACTAATCGAAGACCGCGCCGACAGCCTGTGGCGGCGTGAGGACATTGACCGCGCCCGCCTGTCTACCGCTCCAGAGGTTGGGCGCATCGTTGTGGCTGTTGACCCGCCGGCGTCGGCCCATGCCCGCTCCAACGCTTGCGGCATCGTCGCTTGCGGTCAGATGGAAGACGGCCATTCGGCTGTTCTTGCAGACCGCACGCAGGAAGCAGCCCGCCCCGAAGACTGGGCGAAGGCCGCAATCGGGCTCTTCCACGCGCTGGAGGCAGACCTCATTGTTGCCGAGGCCAATCAGGGCGGTGAGATGGTCCGTGCCGTTCTGCAGGAAGCCGGTGCCGACGTGCCGGTAGAATTGGTCCGTGCTCGTCGGGGCAAATGGCTTCGCGCCGAGCCTATCGCCTACCTTTATGGCCAGGGCCGCGTGCACCATGTCGGCGCACTGGCGGCGCTGGAAGATGAAATGCTCGACTTTGGCCCGGACGGCCTGTCCATCCCCGGCCGCTCACCGGACCGGCTCGACGCCCTCGTTTGGGCCCTGACCACATTGACCAACGGATCGCACGCGCAGCCCCGGCTTCGCTCGATCTAACTCTGGCTTCGCTCTGGGCTACGCCCAACCGCTTAAGCCGGGGTCCCATCACAAGGAGACATCCATGTTCTGGACGCGCCCGCCCAAGGCGGAAAGCGCGAGCCCTTCTGCTCGCCTCGACACACGCTCCGCCGCGCCGCCCCATGCTCGTCCGCCGCAGCCCCTCTTCGCGCTGCATGCGCCCGGCACGCCGATCTGGACCGACACCGGCTACGCCGCACTCGCCCGTCATGCCTATTGCCGCAACCCGATTGCGTTCCGCGCGGTGCGGCTGATCGTGGAGTCCGCCGCATCCGTCCGTTTGGTGCTGCGCGACGGCGACCGGGAGCTCACCGACCACTGGCTTCTGTCACTTCTTAATCAACCGGGTCCGCATCTTTCCCGCACGGGGTTGCTCGAAACGCTGACAGCTCATCTGCTGCTCGAAGGCAACGCCTACTGCCTTGGCACGTTCACCCAAGGCCAACCCACCGCGCTCTACCCGCTGCGGCCCGACCGGGTACGGAGCCGCGCCGGCAGTGATGGCTGGCCGGAGGCTTATCGTTATGCCGTGGGCCGCGAGACCGTCACCTTCGCACCCGACCCTGATACCGGTCTCATGCCGCTCGCCCATGTTAGGCTCTTCCACCCGCTGGACGACCACTACGGCATGGGCTGCCTGGAGCCGGCGCGTGAGGCGCTCGACCTCCACCATGGCGCCAGCGCCTGGAACAAGGCGCTGCTCGACAACGCTGCCCGCCCCTCCGGCGCACTTGTCTATTCGGGCGGCAATGGCCATCTGGATGGCGAGGCATTCGAACGCCTGAAGGCCGAACTGGAGTCCACCTATCAGGGCGAGGCCAATGCCGGCCGTCCTCTGCTTCTGGAAGGTGGGCTCGACTGGCGGCCCATGTCGCTTAGCCCCAAGGAGATGGATTTCCAGGAGGCCCGCCATGGCGCGATGCGCGAAATCGCGCTCGCGTTCGGCGTGCCGCCTCTGCTGCTCGGTCTGCCCGGCGACAACACCTATGCCAATTATGCCGAAGCCCAGCGCGCCCTTTGGCGGCAGACCATCCTGCCACTGACACGCCGGCTGCTGGATGGTCTCACCCATTGGCTGGCACCACTGGCGCCCGATGAACGGCTGGCGCTCTCGGTCGATCTCGATGCCGTCGAAGCGTTGTCTGGCGAACGCGAAGCGCTCTGGCGCCGCGTCTCAGCTGCTGATTTCCTGGCCGATGCCGAAAAGCGCATGGCCGTTGGCTATGGCGAGTTGCCCACCGTCACTGATTCCTTGGTCGATCCGGATGCCGGGGAGGCCGGCCCATGATCGAAGGGCTTGCTGGGCAGTTCTTCGCCCATGGCGATGTTGGCCATGTTGCCCTGTTCCTCTGGGCGGCATCCGCCTCTGCGCTCGCCGTCATCCTGGTTCGCGAGCTCTCGCGAACCTCTGCCCGTTTCGAAGCGTTTGTCATGGCCATCGCACGGCTCAATGCCTTGATGGAAGCGCCAGAGGCGCTCGGCAACACCCCCGACACAAACCTCTAGAAGACAAAGGAGCCTGCTATGGCGAGACGCCCAGTCCGTTCGTCTGCCCGCACATCTACCCGCTTGTCGCGCCGCTCTTCGGCCCATGCCGGCAAGCACAAGCAAACCACCAAGTCGGCATCAAGACCGGCGCGCAGCCATTCTCTGTTGCGCGCCACCAGTGATCAGGATGCCGCCAGCATTGACGCCCTGTTCGATGCCTTCGCCCGCAATCTGGCACGCACCTTGTCACACCGCTCCGTCGATGGCCCGACATCGGCCAAAGGGGAGGGTGGCGAGTGATAAGCGAACCCGCCAACGGCCAAGAGGGCGACTTTCATTTCTCCGGCTATGCCAGCCTCTTCAGCATAGCCGATTTGTCCAACGACCGGGTGATGATGGGGGCCTTCCACCGCTCCCTCCAGACGCGCGGCGTGACCGGCATCCGCATGCTGTGGAACCACGACCCTGCCGAACCCATCGGTGTGTGGACGGCCATTGACGAGGATGCCCGGGGTCTGCGCGTGACCGGTCGCCTGACCCGCGGCGTCACCCGGTCGTCGGCACTGCGCGCTCTGATCGAAGATCGCGCTGTCGATGGTCTTTCCATCGGTTTTCACACGGTGCGTGCCGATCGACCCAAGGGAGGTTCCGGTCGCCGGCTGATCGAGATTGACCTTTGGGAGATCTCGCTGGTCGCCTTTCCTATGCAGCCGGGTGCCCGCATCGACCCACCGCCTTTGCCCGTTCAGCCTTTCCTGCCGGGTGATCAGGCAACTCCCGCCACCCTTCAGCCGGCGCACCTCTCCCAAACGTCCCATGCTCTCCATGCCTCCCACACTGCCAAAGGACACTTCTGACATGAAAGCTTCCAACCAAGCCGCGAGCGATACTCGCGAAATCAAGGCACAAACCGGCCCAACGCCTCCGGCAGGTTCTGAAACGCAGATCGTCGCTTCCATCATGGAAGCGCTGGATGCCTATCGCGACGCCAATGATGAGCGGCTGGAGGCGCTTGAAAAGCGTGGCTCTGCCGACACGCTTCTCGCCGACAAGCTGAGTCGCATCGACGCTGCGTTGGACGCCGGCCAGGACCGGCTGAACCATCTTGCAGCGAAAGCGCAGCGCCCACGGCTTGAGACCGCCTCCGGCGTGCCGGCTCGTTCCGGCCATGCCCATGCCTTCGAGGCCTATTTGCGCACCGGTACCGTGCGCCCCAACGAGCTGAAAGCGATGGAATCGGGCATCGATGCCGATGGCGGCTTTCTGGTGCCGAAAGAAGCTGAAACCACCATTGGTGATCATCTGGCCACGCTCTCTCCCATGCGCTCGCTGGCGACAGTGCGTCAGGTGTCCTCCACCGTGTTCCGCAAGCCGGTAACGACCGATGGGCTCGATGCCGGTTGGGTCGCCGAAAATGCGCCGCGACCTGAAACCGGCACGGTGACCCTGTCGGAGATTCCGTTCCCGACCATGGAGCTTTACGCCATGCCGGCCGCGACAGCGACGCTGCTTGATGATGCTGCCATCGACATGGACATGTGGCTCGCCGGTGAGGTGGATGCCGCCTTTGCCGAACAGGAGTCGCTGGCCTTCGTGAAGGGCAATGGCACCACCCAGCCGCTCGGCTTCCTCACCGCGCCCACCGTTGATGAAGACAGTTGGAGCTGGGGCAATCTGGGGACCATTCCCACCGGTGTGGATGGTGATTTCCCCGGCAGCGACCCCTCCGAAATTCTGATTGATCTGGTCTATGCGCTGAAGTCGAGCTACCGCCAGTACGGCACCTTCGTCATGAACCGCTCCACCCAGGCGGTGCTGCGCAAAATGCGCGATTCCGACGGCAACTACATCTGGACGCCGCCGGCTGGTGCGGGCGTGCGCGCCTCCCTGCTTGGCTTCCCGGTTGTTGAGATGGAGCATATGGACCCCATCGGATCGGGCGCCAAAGCCATCGCCTTTGGGGATTTCCGCCGTGGTTATCTGATCGTTGATCGCATCGGCGTGCGCCTGCTGCGGGACCCTTACACCGCCAAGCCCTACATCCTGTTCTACGTCACCAAGCGCGTTGGCGGCGGGGTGCAGGACTTCTACGCCATCAAGCTTTTGAGCTTCTCAGTGGCGTAACCCTCCCGCGCTTCTTAGCT
>JBHJIX010000126.1:0-19087 GCA_050043025.1 Cohaesibacteraceae bacterium | reverse complement strand
CACGCTGATGATTGCGCTGATGCGCTGGTGTGCCTGCTGAAAGGCTATTCGGACTCTGAACACATCAATGTCGGGTCCGGGGAAGACATCAGCATTCTCAATCTGACGAAGCTTGTCATTGAGGTGGTGGGTTTTGAAGGCACCATCGATCATGACCGCTCCAAACCGGATGGCACGCCGCGCAAGCTGATGGCCTCCGACCGACTGCGCGGCCTTGGATGGGCCCCGTCTATCCCTCTGCGCGACGGCATCGCCGCGACCTATGACTGGTACCTCCAGCACGCCGCTTGAGTCTGGGGTGGATCGGCCCAGGCTGACCATTGTCTCGCTCTACTTTCACCCCGAGCCAACTGGCAGTGCGCCGCAACTGGCGATGTTTGCCCGTTGGGCGGTGCAGCAGGGCATTGATGTCCGGGTCATTACCACCCGTCCGCATTACCCGGCCCGGAAGGTGTTCGAAGGCTATCACGACGGCAGCAACGACCGAGAGATCTGGGAGGGCGTGGGGATCATTCGTCTTAAATCGCCCATTCATCCAGGTGATGGGATTTTCGGTCGGTTGGTGACCGAGATTGGGTTTGCCATCACCCTTGCGGGTTTCCTTTGGAGGCATGATGGCCGCAACGACACATGCCTTAGCCTGTGTCCTTCGCTGTTCGTGCCGCTGGTGGCTGGGATTGGCCGACCAATACACCACGCTGCACTGGTGCATGATTTGCCATCCGGCCTTGCCGGTTCCATGGGGCTGGGTGGCCGGATGGCCAAGATTATCAGGCGCCTGGAACGCTGGTCGCTCGGCCAAGCAGATACGCTTGTCACGCTGTCTGATGCCATGGAACAGAACCTGAAACGTCTCGGCCTAAGCCAACCGGTTCGCGTGATCCCACCCATGGTCGACACGCTCGCCCTCGCACCCATGCCTGAACCCAATGGACCTAAAACGCTGCTCTACAGCGGGGCGCTCGGTTTCAAACAAGGGTTCGGCCAACTGCTCGATCTGGCCCAACACCTTCAAGAGTTGGACCCATCCATCCGGCTCGTGTTGCGTGGCGAGGGCGGGCAAGAAGACAGGCTGCGGGACCAAATCAAACATCGCGGTCTCGAGCAGATCGCGATCAAGCCACTTGGTCCGGTTGATGGCTTGAGTGACATGCTGGCAGAAGGTCACATCCACCTTCTCCCGCAGCAGCCCGGCGGTGCCTCAGCGGCGCTGCCCAGCAAGCTCTTTGCCAGCATGGCTGTTGGACGCCCGGTTGTGGCGACAGCCGATCCTGGCACCCCGGTGGCCGACTGGATTGAACAGTCTGGCTGCGGCATCGCCGTCGCGCCGGGCGACAGGGCAGCACTGGCGCAAGCTGTAGTTGCCCTTACGCGCGATCCGGAACGACGGAAGGCGATGGGACGCGCCGGTCGTCAGGCTGCGGAGCGTTATGTGAGTGTCGACCGGATCGGGCGGGAACTTCTCGATACCTTAGACGTGGCGTTGCCGGTCAACGAGAATCCGGAAGAGCGCGCCTAGTACGCACCGTCTCGCGCCAAGACCGCCGGCACGGTTTGCAACAGGATTACAAGATCACGGCGCATGGACCAGTTGGCTGCATAATCAAGATCGCAGGCAACGCGTCGTTTGTAGGAGAGATTGGAACGCCCGCTGACCTGCCAGGCGCCGGTAAGGCCGGGACGAAGCGGCAGGTAACACTGCCGGATGGCGTCGCCATAGAGCTCTTGCTCCTCGCTACGTATAGGCCGCGGCCCTACAAGGGACATCTCGCCTTTGATCACGTTCCAAAGCTGTGGCAACTCATCAAGACTGGTCCGGCGCAGCCATGCTCCCAGGGGGTGGATGCGTGGGTCCGCCGGAAGCTTGCCCGTGTGATCCCAAGTCCGCTTGGCGTTCGAATCTTTGGCAAGAAGGTCACGCAACTGCTCGTCGGCCCCTTTGCTCATCGTGCGAAGTTTGTAACAGACGAAAGGGCGCCCGTTCTGCCCTAGCCGCCTCTGGCCAAAGGTGATCGGCCGTCCATCAACGAGAAGCAAGATAACTGCTGCAACGAAGACAACTGGCAGAACCAAAAGAGCAAGGATCATCGACAGGAGAACATCGATTAATCTCTTCAGATAAGACTTTGTTGATCTGTGTTTCATCGAACTGGTCCTATAATATTGGGCATATTCGATGTGATTTTCTAAAATAATCAACAGTCTATTAGATATAAAAATGAATGTATAAGACAATCTATTGATTCATTTGTATTTTGCGAATTCTATAGGAAACAGGAGATATATTATAGAAGTTGCAAATCATTCTGCCATGCAATGTCTGATGTGCGACCAAGCATTTCCGGGCAGGCAAGCCATCCACACACGAGTGGAGATAACCGATGATCTCCTCTTGCATCTGTGACCGGGCGAGCGACGATTAGGATATCACAGACGCACCACCTTCCTGACTATGGACGAAAGCAGTCTTCATGACGGGCTTTGCCTACCAACTCTATAGCTCGCGCAACTTCCTGCCGTTGGAGAGCACGCTCGCGATGCTCAGCGAAGCCGGTTACACCGCCGTGGAAGGCTATGGAGCGCTGGTCGCCGATGAGGATCGGGTGGCGGCGCTGGAACTGGCCTTGGCCAAGTCCAACCTTTCCATGCCGACCTGCCATGTTGGTCTGGACCAGATTCAAACCGACCCGACTGGTGTGATTTCCTTTGCCGAGCAGCTCGGCATCAAAACCATCATCGCGCCATATCTGCCGCCCGAGGACCGTCCTTTGGACTCTGATGGCTGGCGGACCTTTGCCAAGGAACTAGCTGATGCCAGCCGGCCGCTGGTCGATGCCGGTCTCACCTTCGGCTGGCACAATCACGACTTTGAGTTTGAGACGTTGCAAACAGGCGAACATATCCTCGATCTGTTGCTGGGCGGCGGGGATCACGTCATGTTTGAGTTTGACGTGGCCTGGGCCGTTCGAGCGGGGCAGGAGCCGCAATTTTGGATTGACCGCTATGGCGGGCGGCTATGCGCTGCCCACATTAAGGATATTGCTCGAGAGGGTGAAGCCGCGAACGAGGATGGATGGGCGGATGTTGGTTATGGCACGGTCGACTGGAAAACGCTGCTTGCCGCTTTGAAGGACAAAGGCGTCTCCTCGTTCATCGTCGAACATGACAACCCGTCGGACGATCGGCGCTTTGCGACCCGATCCATCGAAACCCTTCGCGCCTTCGACGCCTGACATCCACCACAGCAGCAAACGATAGTCATGACCACCAGCACCCAGACCACCCTTGGCGGCGGCATCATCGGGAGTGGCAGCATCTCCGCCACCTATCTGCGGCTGGCGCCCCTGTTTGGCGGAATCGCAATCAAGGCTATCGCCGACATCAACATGGAGGCTGCCCTGACCCGTGCCGAAGAGTTCGGAACCAAGGCGGTCAGTGTCGAAGACCTTCTTACCGCCGACGACATCGACATCATCGTCAATCTTACGATCCCATCGGCCCACGCTGCGGTGACACGCTCCATTCTGGAGGCGGGCAAGCACGCCTATTCGGAGAAGCCAGTCGTTCTATCGCTTGAGGAGGGACTGGAACTTCAGGAGCTGGCAACGTCGAAAGGTCTGCGTATCGGATCTGCGCCGGACACGTTTCTGGGTGGATCGCATCAGATGGCGCGCGCGCTGCTTGACATTGGCGAACTGGGCACCGTCGCGGCTGGCACTTGTCATTTCATGAGCCACGGCATGGAGCATTGGCACCCCAATCCGGACTTCTTTTTTCAGCCCGGCGGCGGCCCGATGCTTGATCTGGGACCCTATTACGTCACCAATCTCATCCAACTTCTTGGGCCAGTGAAGCGGGTTGCTGCGCTCGCCACGGCTCCGCAATCAGAGCGCGTGATCTCTTTGGAGCCACGAGCCGGTGAGCGCGTTCCGGTGAAAACACCCACCAACATCCACGCGCTCTTGGACTTCGAACAGGGCGCAACGGTTACTGTGACCACCAGTTGGGATGTTTGGGCTCATCGCCACAGTCATATGGAGCTCTACGGCAGCAGAGGGTCGCTCTTTGTGCCCGACCCCAACATGTTCGGCGGTGTCTTGGAAAAGGCCGATACCGATGGCGCGGTCTCTGCGGTTGCCATGTGGGACCACCCTTTCAGCTTGGCCAATGACAGGTTGGACAACGATCCGCGCGCCAATTACCGCACCGCCGGGCTCGCAGACATGGCGCGGGCCATCCGCGACGCTCGCCCCCATCGCTGTTCACTCGACCTGGCATTGCATGCGGTGGACGTGATGGTGTCGGTGCTTCGATCGGGAAAGACCGGCGAGTTTGTCGATATCACCACGCGATGCGAGCGGCCCGCACCACTGGGTCCCGAGGATGCGCGATCCCTGTTGGCCTGACCCTCAGTCCGGACTGTTCTGACTGAGCCACAGAGCGCAGGGCTCATCGGTCACGAGGTGCGTGACCAGACCACCTTTGATCGCTGCCCGAGCGGCTTCGTACTTGCCGACACCGGAGGCGACCAACATGCGCATTGGGATCTGGCGCAACGCTTCCAGTTCGATACCGATTGCGCGTCGGTCGAGCGGGCCGGGCACGGCCTTGCCATCGGCCTTGATGAAATGACCCCAAAAGACGCCTATGGCGCCACGCGACAGATAGGTGTCGAGCTCTTCTTCTGTCACCAAGCCTGACCCGATAACGGTCTTGGGCGGGTTAAGGCTACCGACCGAAAACACTGCCTTGTCGACGCTTGCAAGTTCCCGAAGTTGATGAGCTAGGATCGGCTCGGCCCGTAGGCTTTCGGCAAGGTCCGCAGACGAAACCATAGCCGGCGCATGGAGCGGGCGGCAGGCAGCCAGTGTCCGCCTTGCGATTTCAATCGCGCAATCCTCTGGCGGATGCAGCGGATCGTACATCATCGATCCAATGAGCTGGTAGACCGTTAATGACGGCACGGGCCCGACCGGAAAGCTGTGCGCGACCTGTTGGATGGTCTCGCCCCAGGCGACACCCAACTTGTCGCCCGGCTCCAAAAGGTCACGAAGTGCCGCGGCGGCCAGATGCGCGACACGGCTAAGCACCTGCTCCTCATCTTGGCCATCCGCATCGGTGTGCGCGATGTAGCAATCGGTGAGGCCGAAGCGTTCTGACAGTTCCTTGGAGAGGCTCGATGAGGTGAAGCTCTCGCCACGAATGCGAATGTCCACAATGCCAAGATCACGCGCGAGCTTGAGATAGTTGAGCACCGTCGCGCGCGAGACGCCCAGTCGCTGGGCGATATCTCCCTGGGTCAGACCCTCGCGATAGTAGAGCATGGCCACGTGGGCCAATTGAGATTCCGAATAGCCAGTGCTGCGCGCGGATTTGCTGTCAGGCATGCCAGGTTCCTAGCGAAGGGCCGCTTCGATGTTGCCACCATCGACCGTGATCACGTGGCCGGTGGTCCGTTCCATGTGTGCCAAAGCGACAAAGGCATCGGCAACGTGCCGCGCTTCGACCTCCCGTTGCAAGAGGTTGCCGGCCATGTAGCTGCTCTCGTCTGTGCCTCGGGCTGCGGCGCGTTCGGCAATGAAATCATCGGTGAGCAGGCCGGATCGAATACGGTCGGCGTTGACGCCGTTTACACGAATGCCATCGCCACCCAGTTCCAAGGCGAGCTGGCGCATGAGAAAGAAGGTGGTCGCTTTGGGCAGGCCATAGGCGCCGAAATTCTTGCCTGGATTGACCGCTTGTTTGGATATGTTGAACAGGATTTGGCCCGGCCGGTTCTGCCGCGCGAAGAGTGCAGATGCTGCCTTGGCAAAGCGCTGATGGGAAAAGAAGTTGAGCTCGAAGGCAGCGCGTAGCGCTTCCTCGTCGAGATCACGCATGGAACCAGTCGTCGCGGCGCCGGCGTTGGAGACCAGCACATCCAGCCCGCCAAACCGTTCGGTCACAGCCTGCATGGCCTGTTCAACTGCATCAGGATTGGTGACATCAAGCGCCAAGCCGCCATGGCGGCCGCCCAATTCACTGAGTGCTGATTGGAGCAGGGCTTCGTCCCGGTCGACGAGGAAAAGCTCTGCACCCCTCGCAGCGAACGCCTTGGCGATGGCAAGGCCAATCGCTCCGCCGCCACCGCTTACCATCACCACCTTGCCCGCCATAGAGGGCGGCTTGGATTTGCCAAGCTTGGCCTGCTCCAGCGACCAGTATTCCATGTCGAAAAGATCATGTTCGCCGATGGGATGGAACCCACCGGCATCCTCACCGACCGACCGGACACGCAAATTCTGCTCGCCAAGATCGGCGTTGATGGCAGCTGCCTTGGCTGTCGCCCCGATACCGATCAACCCGACGCTTTCCACCCAGGCAAGGCCAGGCGAAGGGTTGAGCATAGTCCGGTCGCCACCCACGCGGGCGTTCTGCCGTTTGAAGAATGCTTCATAGTCTTGCCGGTAGGCGGTGATTTTTTTTGTCAGCGTTTCCCGTCCACCGGCAACATCCTCGGTGGTGAGAACGAGCGGCTGTCCCTTGGTGCGGATCACGTGATCCGGCGATGCCACCCCGCGGGAGGCAAGGGCCGCCCAATCCTCGCGCTCAAAAAACGCCATGACATCGGGCCCGTTGCGCAGATCGAAGACGGGCATCGCCGCATCGCCATCCTCAGGCCCAAGCGCGCCGCGCAGATCGGCAAGAACGTTTGGCTGCCTGGAAGGCGCGCGATACCCCAAGGACGTCGGGGAGGTCAGGCCCAAATGCGCCGCCGCCTCATTGGTGTGCGAAACGATGAGGTCGTAACTTTCCCGTGCCGTGGCGCCGAAGGCGAAATGGCCATGCTTCAGGAGTAACAGGCCTTCAACTTTGGGGTTCGCCTCATAGACATCAGCCGCTGCCTTGGCGAGCGCGAAGCCGGGCATGATGTAGGGCACGATGCCCAGCCGGCTGCCGAAGATCTGACGGGCGACCTCCTCAGCGTTGGGCAGATTGGCAAGCACAAGAAAGGCAGTGGCGTGCGTGTGGTCGACAAAGGTGTGCGGCAGATACGCGTGCAACAGTGTTTCGACCGATGGATTGGGAGCCTTGGAGTCCAGAAGATTTTGACGCTGGACATTGACCATGTCCTCATCCGACAGGCGGTCGAGCGTCCGCAGCGACAGAAGCGGATCAAGGCGGACGCCGGGAAGCCCCGGCGCTTCAATCGTATCAAGGTCCCATCCTGATCCTTTGACATGCAGAACCTTTTGCGGCGTGCCGAACAGATCCGGCCGCGTGGCTTTCACCGACGTGTTGCCACCGCCATGCATAACAAGATCCGGGTCGTTGCCGATCAGGCGGCTTGTGTAGACCCGATGGACAAGAAGCCGATCGGCCTCGCTTGCATTAGGGCCGAGCGCAGTTATCGCGGCGTCGGCATCCGCATCGTTCCAACGGTTGGTGATCATCATCGATTAGGCAGCCGCGCGCTCGGGGAAGAGGGAGGTCAAGCCTTCAGGCGATGCCTCGCAGACGCCGCGTTCGGTAATCAGCCCGGTCACAAGCCTTGCGGGTGTAACGTCAAAGGCCGGGTTCCCAACCGGCGATCCTTGAGGCGAAACCTGCGCTTCCCCAATCGATCCGTCAGCGAGGATGCCCTGCACATGGGAGACTTCCCGTCCACCACGCTCTTCAATGGGGATTTCTTTCACGCCATCCTGCACGGTCCAGTCGATGGTCGGCGAGGGAAGCGCGACATAGAAGGGCACGCCATTGTCGTGCGCTGCGAGCGCCTTCAGATAGGTGCCGATCTTGTTGCACACATCGCCGCGCGCGGTGGTACGGTCGGTGCCGGTGATCACCATATCCACCATGCCATGCTGCATCAGATGGCCGCCGGCATTGTCGGTGATGTAGGCATGGCTGATGCCGTGGCTGCCAACCTCCCAAGCGGTCAGGGCGCCCTGGTTGCGCGGACGGGTTTCGTCCACCCAGACATGGATCGGTATGCCGGCATCAGCTGCGTGATACATCGGGCTCGTGGCCGTGCCCCAATCAACGGTGGCAAGCCAACCGGCATTGCAATGGGTCAGAAGGCGCACTGGCTCGCCATCGGTCTTGGAAGTCGCGATCTGTTTGACGATCTCCAGCCCGTGCACACCGATCATGCGGTTGATCTCAACATCCTCATCGGCGATCTCGTGCGCTAGCCGCATGGCCGCATCGGCCCTTTGCGACGTTGGAAGCGGTTGCAGATGGTTGCGACAGCGGTCCAGCGCCCAGCGCAGATTGATCGCTGTCGGCCGCGTGTCGTGCAGCACCTCCCACGCCCGGTTCAGTGCGCCATCAGAGGGGTCGCGGCGCATTTCCTCCGCCAAGCCGTAGGCCGCCGTCGCGCCAATCAGTGGCGCGCCGCGCACCCACATATCGGCAATCGCGGTCGCAAAGCTCTCCAGGCTTTTCAGCGTTTCAATTTTGAAGACGTGCGGCAGCCAACGCTGATCGATGATCCTAACGGTGTCGTCGGCGCTGTCGTACCAGATCGAGCGGTAGTGGGTTCCGTTGACCTTCATAGCACCTGCTCCTCATTCATGCTGCGTGCCATGGCGAGCACGGTGTCGAGCGACGTGATAGTCGCCCGATCCAGTATCAGCGCCCGGCCCATCATCAGGCAGCGGGCTTCCAACGGCGCCCGCACGCCCGTGTCCTCAATGGTTTCGAATTCAGCATTGTGCGCCAACGACAGGATGCGCCGATGCATCTCGATGCCGCACACGCCAATGGCGTCTTCCAGGATCATGGCGAGCTTGTCGTTGAGCGCACCCTCGCTGGAATGGCCCTGATCCTCGAACATGGTTTTGGGGTAAAGAATGCCGCTGCGCTCGGTCGCCCAGAGATGGCGGAACTCAACCTCAAAGCTCGACCAGACCTCGGCCGTGACCTCCATGATCCAATCCTGATAGGCTTTTAGATCGTCCGCATCGCGATGCGCCGGCTGGCTGAAAAAGGCCATCAGGAAGTTGGCGATCAGCATGCCGATGTCGAAACCCATCGGCGCGTAAACAGCGAATTCCGGATCAATGACCATGGTCTCGGTCGCCGTACACATGACAGACCCGGTGTGCAGATCTCCATGCGCCAGCGTTTCGGCGTTGGAGGCGAACTTGGTGAGCATGTGCTGGGCTTCGGCCTTCATGGCAACGTCGCCGCGCAGCTTTGCGACCACCGGGTCTAGACCGTCTGTGTGGTGGTTGAGCTCGGCTTCAAAATAGGGGTCGGTGAACACCAGATCTTCGGTGATCGCACACAGATCGACATTGGCCAGGAACAGCGCGGCATCCGCCTTGCGCTCGGCGGTCGGCATATGAAGGTCGGAGCTGCGAAAAGCGGTGCGGGCGCAGAACCGGCCAAGAACGCCGCCCAAATCTTCGATCTTGTCGCCTGCGATCAGCTTGCCGCGCAGGATTGTGTGCGGCGTCAGAAACTCCATCACAATCAGCGCCTGCTCGGCATCGTAATGGAAGATTTCCGGCACCCGCCCAGGATCGCGTGCGGCCTGCCGTGTCAGAGCATGATATTCAAAGAAGGCGCGGGTGAGTGGCAGAGGCCAGCTCTCACCGACCAGCCGAACATAGGGCAGCGCCTGCTTGACCACGACGGTGCCTGCTGACCCTTCCACGATGAAGACGAGATTGAGGTTGCCATCACCCACTTCTCGCACCGACCAACTGCCGGAGTCCGCACCAACACGCTCGGCAACGGCCGGAACGCTGCTCAACCGTTCAGCCAGCATTTCAATGGTCAAGGCAATGTAGTTGGTGCCGTCTGGCATCGCGCTGGTGGACACAGGCGCCGCTCCCTTTTTGCCGCGCGCCTCGTTGCGTGGGCGCTCTTGGTCGACTGATGTTGATGGAAGTGTGCGGCCCAATTCTGGCATTTGTCAAGTAGCCTTGACTTTTGCCAGAAGCCGGCTCACGATCCAATTTAGGCACCTGCCGACAAGGCCGGGCCGGGGAGCAACACGGGCCACAACCGTGGGCAAGAACAGGCGCCAAACCAATGGCAAAGCCAGGGTATGACACCATCTGCCGGAGCGTCGGCGTCGAAAAGGCCTTTGGGCCAAACCGCGTGTTGCGCGGGATCGATCTTTCTATTCCTGGCGGTCAAATCACGGTTCTGATGGGTGCGAATGGCGCCGGCAAGTCGACGCTGGTGAAGATACTGTGCGGCGTTCATAGGGCCGATGGCGGCCATATTGAGCTTTCCGGCGATCCGTTTCAACCAACCTCGCCCGCCCATGCGATCAAAGCCGGGGTGGTCACGGTTCACCAGTCCATCAATGACGGCGTGATCCCCGATCTTGATGTCGCTTCCAACCTGATGCTCGATGATCTCAACGCGCCGGGTGCTGGCTTCTTCGTCAATGAGAACCGCCTGCGCGAAGACGCCAAGCGCGTTGCTGGCGCCATGGATCTCGATATCGATGTGCGCACCCAGGTTGCCGATCTGGGTGTCGCCGAACGCCAACTGATCGCCATCGCCCGCGCCATGGCCAAGCAGCCGAAAGTCCTGATCCTTGATGAGCCGACCTCTTCCCTGTCGGCGACCGAGGCAGAGAGGCTGTTCACGCTTCTGGACCGATTGCGGGAAACGGGCGTGGCGATCCTTTATATCTCCCACCGCATGTCGGACATACGGCGCATCGCCGACCGGATCATCGCCATGCGCGACGGCCAGATTTCCGGCACCTTTGAAGATGCGCCCCTCGATTATGAGGGAGCCGTGACGGCGATGCTTGGCCACGCCATGACACAGGTCGATATCGACATTCCTAGCCGCGGCGACCCAGTGCTCGTGCTTGATGATGTTCAGCTTTCTGCCCAAGCTGCACCTATGGCGCTTACTGTCCACCGCAACGAAGTGGTTGCGGTTACCGGCCTATTGGGCAGTGGCAAGACCAAGCTTGCCTCCGTCCTCTTCGGCATCACACGTCCCCATTCTGGAACGGTGATGCTTGATGGGCAGGTCTATCGGCCGTCGTCACCGGAGGATGCTATCCGTTCAGGCGTCTTTCTGTGCTCCAAGGACCGGGCTTCGAACGGCGTTGTTCCAGATTTCGACATCGCGCAAAACCTTACCTTGCCGTTCCTCACGCGCCATGCGTCCCTGTCCTTCCTCAACGGTGGAAGCGAACGACGGACAACCAACCGCATGATCGATCAACTCGGCATTGTGTGCCAATCGTCCGCCGACGAGATCGGAACGCTTTCCGGCGGGAACCAGCAGAAGGTGATGGTCGGTCGTTGGATGGCTGAAGCAAGCCAGCTTCTTGTGCTCGATGAGCCCTTCCAGGGCGGCGACATCCGCGCGCGCCGCGACATTGGCAGGACCATCCGCGCCACCGCCGATGAACGCGCGACCATCGGCTTTGTTGCCGAGCTTGATGAAGCACTGGAAATCGCTGACCGCATCGTCGTGATGAGCGAGGAAACCATTGTTGGTGAACATCGCAATGACGATGTCGATCTCAACGCCATTCTCGCGCAGGTCTCCGGCGTCGCCGGAGCCACCACCCCGAATGACCCCAATCCAAGTGCCCGCACACCATGACCACCGACACGCGCTCTACTGACACCGGCGTTTCCCGCCCGCTCCCCCCGAGCGTCGATCGCAGCCAGATGCTGATGAACCTGGCGATCCGCTACGGTTTCCTGTGTCTACTTTTGGGCCTCATTGTCTTCTTTTCGTTGGCCGCCAACGGGTTCGCAGGCCCGCGCTCCGCCGTTTTCATTTTCCAGTCTGTGGCGATAACCGGCATTCTGGCGCTGGGCGTAACCTGCACGCTTGTCGTCGGCGGGTTTGACCTTTCTATCGGATCGGTCGCGACGTCGGCCCTGATGCTGTCGGCCTATGTGATGGTTGTGCTGGAGCAATCGGCTCTAGTGGCCGTTCTGGCTTGCCTCCTCATGGGTGCCTTTGTCGGGTTCATCAACGGCATTCTGATCGTGAAGATGCGCGTGCCGGATCTTTTGGCGACGCTGGGCATGATGTTCCTTCTCATCGGACTGCAACGGATTCCGACCGAAGGGCGGTCTATTTCAACCGGCATGACGCTGCCGGGCGGTGAGGTGGCCGAAGGCACCTTCTCCAACGCCTTCCTTTGGCTTGGCCGGCATCGCTTCGATTTCGTTCTGGAAGACCTGATCCCGGTTCCGGTGATCGTTTTCCTGATCGTCGGCATCCTGGTTTGGGTGTTTTTGGAACTCACACGTCATGGCCGCCTGATGTACGCCATCGGCTCCAATGAGCGCGCAGCCGCGCTCGCCGGCACCAACGTCAATCGCTACAAGATCACCGCCTATATGATCTCCGGCGTGCTGGCGTCCGTCGGCGGCATTCTGCTCGCCGCCCGTCTTGGGCGTGGCGATATTGCTTCGGGCAACAATCTGCTTCTGGACAGTGTTGCGGCGGCGCTCATCGGCTTTGCCGTCTTGGGCGCGGCCAAGCCCAACGCGTTCGGCACAGCCATTGGCGCCCTGTTTGTCGGCGTCCTGTTGCAGGGCCTCACCATGATGAACGCGCCCTACTACACCCAGGATTTCGTCAAGGGCGGCGTGCTTGTCGTCGCCCTTGTCTTTACTTTCGCCCTGTCGGCGCGCAAGCGCGGCGGTGGGCACTAACCACCCGGCAAACCAACCGCCGGGAAACAACAAAGAACCGAACCAATGGGAGGAAACCACATGCTCGGTACCAAACGGACCTTCATGAAGCTGGCCGCCGCTGCCATGCTTGCCACAACCGGTATGGCCGGAAGCGCACAGGCGCAAATGCCCGCGCCCTTCGACAATGCAGCCGACGTTCAGATTGCGCTGGTGCGTTACCTTTCGCCCGGTGACTTCTTCCAGGCTTACCTGGCCGGCGTTGAAGCGCAGTCCGAAGCTCTGGGCGTTGACCTGCGTGTCTTTGACAGCCGCCAGGATGCTGCTCTTCAGGCCGACATGGTCGATCAGGCAATTGCACTTGGTGTGGATGGCATCATCATCCAGCACGGTCTGACCGAGTCCATGCGCGAGGCCGCCCAGCGTGCTGTCGATGCTGGCATTCGCGTCGTTGCTTTTGACGTGAACGTTGAGAACGAAGCCATCCCGCAGATCGAACAATCCGACTATCTGCTCGGCCGCATGGCGCTCGATCAGGCCATTGAAGACAATGGCAATGAATGGGTTGCCGGCTATGTCTATGTGCCTGGTATCGCGCCGCTCGACCGCCGCGATGTTGCCTGGCAGGAAATCCGCGAGGAGAACCCCGGCATCGACGAGGTTGCCCGCTTCGGCACGCTCGATAATCCGATTGCCAACTCCAATGCCAACCAGGCACGCTCCGTGCTTCAGGCCAACCCGAACATCAATGTGGTCTTCGCACCCTATGATGAGTTCGCCAAAGGCGTGGTGATTGCCGTCAATGAGGCTGGGCTTTCCTCCGATGTCTCCATCTATTCTGCTGACGTTTCGACCGCTGACATTGCGGTGATGCGTGAGCCCGGAAGCCCGTGGAAAGCGACCGTTGCCACCAATCCAGCTGTGGTGGGTGAAGTGTCAGTTCGCTCGCTCGCGATCATGTTGGCTGGCGGTGATCCGGGCGCACAGGTGATCGTGCCGCCGACGCTGATCACGCAGGACTTCCTCAATGGCAACGACATCTCCAACATGGAAGATTTGTCATCGGCCATGCCGCAGTTCCAACATGCAGACGTCGCCATGACGGACTGGATGCCGCTGCCTCCGCGCTAAGCTGGCCCCATATCCAAGCACACCAAGGGGGCCAGATTGGCCCCCTTGTCCTATCCGCCAGAACAATCGGTAAAGCGGTTAAGGATGAAGCTGCTTTTGATTTGACAAATGTCAGTCAATCCAACTTATGTAAGGTACGGGTTCTTCAGAGGGTATGACGAGCATGATGTCCACCGGTCGCAACATGAAGCCCACCGAAGAGGTGGCGCTGGGCATCCGCCGGCGTGTCTTCGAGCACGCCATGCGCAACAATGGTGGCTATCTTAGCCAGGCATGCTCGGCGGCCGAACAGCTTGCCTGGCTCTACAATGAGCAACTGACGATAGGCGAGCCAACGCTGCCCATGGTGCCTGAACCCTTTGGTGGCGTGCCGTCCGCAGATAATCCGACCTACCACACCGGTGCTGGCTACAACGGCCCGGTGCGCAGCGATCTGGATCGCTTGTTCATCGCCCCGGCCCACTATGCTCTCGTCGCCTATGCCACGCTTATTGAGGTCGGCCGTATGGCGCCGGAAGGCCTCGACATGTTCAACAAGGACGGGTCGTCCGTTGAAATGATCGGGGCGGAGCATTCACCGGGCATGGAGGTGCACAATGGCACGCTTGGCATCGGGCTTTCCACCGCCGCCGGCCTTGCCTGGGGCCGCAAAAAGAAGCAGGAAACCGGTAAGACCTGGGTCTTCATGTCCGATGGCGAGGTTCAAGAAGGCCAGACCTGGGAAGCCATCCAGTGCTGTGCCCACCACGGCATCGACAATGTCTATGCCATCATGGACGTCAACCGACAGCAGTGCGACGGCGCGATGAACTCCGTGATGGATGTCGGCGACATCAAGACCAAGATGGAGAACTTCGGCGCCCATGTCGTCTCGATTGACGGTCACAAGCTCGATGAGATGCGCGACGCCGTGCAGGAGAAACACAAGGGTAAGCCCTTGATCATCTTGGCGAACACCTCGCCTTTCCGCGGCATGCCGACCCTGCAGCGCCGGTTCCCTCGCCTGCATTATGTGCGCTTCAAATCCGAGCAGGAGCGGGCGGAGATGAACCAAGATATCGCCCGCGCGCTTGGCGTTGCGCCCATCGATTATGGAGGGGTCCACTGATGCCTGAGATGGTCAATCGTCCCTATGAGCGCGCCTTTGAAACCTATGCGATGGCGCACACTGAAGTGCTGTGTCTGTCAGCCGATTTGACATCGTCCTGCGAGATCGACAAGTTTCGCGACAATCATCCGGAGAAGTTTCTTTCCCTGGGCATGGCCGAGCAGAACATGCTTTCCTTCGCCGGTGGGCTGGGGCTCGCAGGTTTTCGGCCCTTCCTGCATACGTTTGGGGTGTTTCTCTACCGGCGGCCCTACGACCAGCTGATGGCGTCCGTCGCCTATCCGCGCCGCAAGGTTCGGCTGATGGGTTTCCTCCCTGGCGTGACGACGCCGGGCGGCATGACCCACCAGGCGATCGAAGACATCTCCGTCATGCGCTCGATCCCCAACATGACGATTTTGGAAACAGGTGATGCAACCGAGGTGGAATCGATCTGCGAGGCGGCCGATTCCATTGATGGCCCGGTCTACTGCCGTGTGCTGCGTGGCTCTGTCCCGCGCCTGTTCGACACGCCAATCGAAGTCGGAAAGATGCGAGAGTTGGCGCTCGGCAACGATGTTCTCATCGTCACCTCCGGCATCTCAACCGAGGAGGCGCTTCGCGCCCGCGGCGCACTGGAGGCCAAGGGCGCTTCGGTCCGCCATCTGCATCTCAACACCATTAAGCCGTTCGACGCCGAGGCGATTCTCGACCATATCCATGCCGTTAAAGGCGGCGTGGTGACGCTGGAAAACCATGTCACCGAGGGTGGCATCGGGTCGCTGCTGGCGGAGATCATGGCCGACAATGGTGTCGGCAAACGCCTGGTGCGGCTGGGCCTCAAAGACACCTATGCCCACGGCGGTTCCCGGCTCTACCTGATGAAGTATTACGGCCTTGATGCAACCGCCTTGGTGGCGGGTGTCGAAGACCTGCTCGGCACCCAGTTGGGCATCACCGAGGATGATCTGACGACTGCTCGCGTCGATGCAGTGCATTCCACCGTCAAGGCTGAGGCACTCTAATGGCGGCCAAAGACGCCGCGCGCTTTACTGTCACCTATCGTCTCTTCACTAGCAGCCAAAGCGAGGCGGAAGACCGGGCGCTTGGCATTGCGCTTGAACAGACGGTTGAAATCCCGCGTGATGTCGTACCGGCCGGCTTCATCGAAGAAACGGTCATGGGACAGGTGGAGAGAGTCGCGCCGGAAAGCGAGGCGACCTTTCTCGCCACCAGCAGCTACTCGCCGGAGAGCACGGGGCGGGAGCTGCCGCAACTCCTGAACGTCATCATGGGCAACACATCCATCCAGAAGGATGTGAAGGTGACCGGTCTTGATCTCGGACCGCTTGCTGATGCCTATCCTGGCGCGCGATTTGGGATCGCAGGTCTACGCGCAATGGCTGGCGCGCCGAAGGGCCCGCTGATCTCGCCGGTTCTGAAACCGCAAGGGTCAGGTGCCCAGACCTTGGCCGATATCGCCGAGCGCTGTGCGCTTGGCGGCGCCCACATCGTCAAGGAAGATCACGGCCTTACTGACCAATCCTGTGCGCCGTTTAAAGATCGTGTTCTGCGCATCGGCGAGGCTGTCGCCCGTGCCAATGCCAAGGCAGAGCATGGTCGCCAAACGCTCTATTTCGCCGGCCTCGCCGGCCACAGCGAGGACCTTGAGGAGCATGCCCGTTTCGCCAAGGAAAATGGCGCTCACGGCCTCCTCATCATGCCCGGCCTGTTTGGATTCGATCTGGTCCGGCGCATGGCGCAAGACGACGATCTTGCCATGCCGGTCATGACCCATCCGAGCTTTCTGGGGCCCTATGTCCTCTCAGAGAAAACCGGCTTCACCCACGCCATGATGTTCGGGGTGTTGCAACGGCTGGCCGGATCGGACATCTCCGTCTTCCCTAATGTCGGTGGGCGGTTCGGGTTCTCCGCTGACGAGTGCCTCTCCATCGCCAACGCCTGTACGGATCGCGATGGCATCGGCGCGCCCATGTTCCCATCACCGGGGGGCGGCATGAGCGCCGAACGCGCCGGCGACATGGTCGAGATGTATGGCGAAGACGCCGTCTTCCTGCTCGGTGGCAGCTTACTACGTTACGGCGGGAAGATCGGCGAGGCTGTTGCGGAGCTTCGCAAGGCTATTGATCAGCTCATCTGATCGCGAACCGTTAGGTCGACGACTAGACCGGCCGCAATCGAACCAAATATCGATAAATGGCGCACCCGAGAGGATTCGAACCTCTGGCCTCCGCCTTCGGAGGGCGGCGCTCTATCCAGCTGAGCTACGGGTGCTAATCGTCAGCGTGTGTAACTGATCCGCCGGATGCGTTCAATGGTGGGGCTCACAGACAGACACCCACATGTGATCCATCGTTTCTTGCATCATAGTCACCCAACGTTAGGGTGCTAAGATGGCTCAGTTTCTTACCCTTGCGCATCATCACCGGAGGAAAGGACCTCTGGCCTTAGGGCACGCCGTATATGGCGGTGCTCGACCGCGCGGCTCAGAGTGATGAGCAGTTCAGCCGACATGGAGCGCGTGGAGAAAGACCCGCGCCGTCTGAGGCGGCGGATCGTCGTGCTGGCCATCTATGTCGGCCTCTTGGCCCTGGGTTGGTACGTGGCGCGCACCTGGTCTGACCTATCCACACTGGGCGCCGAGCCGTCAGACATTGAAACGCTCGACAGAGCGATGCTGATACAGCTGATCGCCGTCATCCTGCTGGTTTTCGTCATCACTTCCGCCCTGCCCTTCGTGCCGGGAGCGGAAATCGGTCTTGGTCTGATGATCGTTTTTGGCGGCTCGGTAGCCCCGTTTGTGTATCTGGCCATGGTGCTCGCGCTGTCGCTGGCTTACCTGATCGGCAGGCTTTTGCCGGCGCAATGGATGATCGATCTGTTCAGCTATCTCGGCTTCCAACGCGCCGCGTCACTGGTGGAGGATTTCTGCGCCACCCCTCGTGACCGCCGCATTGAGCATCTGGTCGCCGCTGCGCCTCCAAGGATTGTGCCTTTCTTGCTGCGCAACCGTTATCTGGCGGTCATGCTCATGCTCAACATCCCGGGCAATTCGGTGATTGGCGGTGGCGGCGGCATCGCACTTGCCGCTGGAGTGAGCGGGCTTTTCCGCTTCCCGATCTTTCTGCTCGCCATCCTGGTCGCGGTTGCCCCCTTGCCGATCATCTTCCTCCTCATGGGATAACGGGCCAGCTTGTTTGGACAACAAAAAAGGCCGCCCAGATCGGGCGGCCCTGAATGGCGCAATAAATCGGACTGCGACAGGCTTAGACGGCGTCGCTGATCCAGGATGATTGATCGGTTTTGGAGCCGGCTCCCACTTTTTGGGCGACGGGCTGACCGTCTTTGAAGGCGATCAAGGTCGGCATGGCCATAACGCGCAGCGCCTGTGCAGTCTGCTGGTTGGCATCCACGTCCAGCTTGGCGATCTTCACCTTGCCTTCCATTTCCTCGGCGATCGCTTCCAGATGAGGCGCGATCATTTTGCAGGGGCCGCACCAGTCGGCCCAAAAGTCCACGACAACAGGAACGTCGGATTGCAGCACTTCGGCTTCGAAGTTTGCATCCGTCACTTCAACGGTAGCCATCAGGCTTGTCTCCATAGATGGGCCGCGCGGGCCAATGCTCGGCAGGCGCGGCAGATTCGGGTTTTGTTTCACCGATCAAGGTAAGAACCGGCTGATAGGGCGTCAAGCAATCGGGCGTTCACGCTTTCGGGATGCACACAGGTCACGAGGGCAGTGCCAATCCCAGGGCTTGTCTGGCCTCGGCCAGGGCGCTTTCTGGCAGCCAATCAAGGCGCGGTTTGGCCGTCCAGACGAGGCCACAGCACACAGGTCGATCGGGCATCTTTGCAGCAAGGAGCGCTTGATAGAGCGCCAGCTGCGCGACATAATCGGGCATGTCGTCGGCAAGCCTGGCCGGATCGGGTGCCGAGGTGGTGGTCTTGAAGTCGATGACCCAGATTTCCTCCGGCAGAATGACCAGACGATCGATCGACCCGGAAACCGCCCGCTTGGCGCCGGTGCTGTCGATGAGTGTTCCGCGAAGTGGCACTTCGCCGCGGCTTGATGGGCCGAACAGGGTTGGAGCTTCAGGGAGCTCATGCACGGCGCGGGCCGCCGAGAGTGCGGCCTCCTGTATGCCAGCATCGGGCAAGGGATCGAAACGCGCGGCGATCCTGGCTGCTCCGATTTCATCCGGCAGATCGGCGTGCTCCAGCAGT
>JBHJIX010000125.1:0-19029 GCA_050043025.1 Cohaesibacteraceae bacterium | reverse complement strand
CGGCCCACCAGCTTTCCGACAAAACAAACACCGTGGTTGACTGGTGCGCGCGGGTCATCGTGTAGCTGTTGACCGCCTCGTAGAAACCGTCTGCGACAATGGCGTCCGGCGAGATCTCGAGAGCGTCGACAACGTTGTTCTGGATCGCCATGAACAGCTCACCATAGGACATTGGCGTGGGCTGTGTGCCCATGGCGTTGTAGGCCTCAACGAAGCCCGGCGTCGGCAGAACGCGGATCTTCAGACCTTCCATATCGTCAATGGTTTCAACGCGGGCTGGTTCCTTGGAGGCAACCGAGCGCTCATAGATGGAGCCGAAGCCAAGGCCATACATGTCGAAGTCGCCCAGAAGGTCGAGCATCTCACGGCCCATTTCGCTTTGCAGAACCTCATAAGCCTGCGACTTGTCTTCAAACAGGTAAGGCAGCGACAAGACCCGGTAGGCAGGCACCACGTTTTCCAGCGTTGAGCCGCCGACAAAACCGCCGGTCAGGATGCCGGTGCGCATTGATTGGATGGCGCGGGTTTCGTTGCCGGCCTGACCGCAACATTGGATTTCAACGGCGATGTCGCCACCAGAGCGTTCTTCGATGAGGCTTTTGAACTCTTCCAGAATGACCTGGTACGGGCTCGTATCGCTCAGCACATGGGCCAAGGTCATATTGTAGGTCTGCGCATGCGCCGAGCCAGCTGTCAGCGTCAAAGCGACAGCTGCCCCTGTGAGTGTTTTTGCAAGTGTCATGCGAACTGGTCTCCCTTGTCAGTGAGCATTAGAGCAGGGCAAGTGAGATGCCCGGAACATAGGTGATGATCAGCAGGTTGATGATGAGCACACCTAGGAAAATCGCGAGCGGACGCATCAGTTGCTCCATACTGATGCGCGCTATCCCACAGGCGATAAACAGATTGACGCCGACCGGCGGGGTCACCATGCCCACCGCCAGATTGACGATCATGATCAGGCCGAAATGAACCGGGTCGATGCCGTAACTGACGGCGATTGGCGACAGGATCGAGCCCAGGATCACGATGGCTGCGAACGTTTCCATGAACATGCCGACGACCAGCAGGAAGATGTTGACCAGCAGCAGAAAGAGGATGGGGTTGTCGGTGATCGTTGTCAGCAGCAGACCCAATTGCTGAGGCGCCCTTAGGAGGTGAAGGGCAAAGGCAAACATGGCCGCAAACGCGACGATGATCATGACCACCGAGGACGTGACGGCAGCGCTTGCAAAGATGCGGGGCAGGTCGCGGAAAGAGATTTCCCGATAAACGATCAAGCTCAAAAGCAGCGCGTAGAAGACCGCCACCACCGCCGCTTCGGTGGCCGTGAAAATGCCACCGAAGATGCCGCCAAGAATGATCACCGGCATGATCAGCGACAGCGAAGCCCGCCAAAAGGCGCGTGCGACATCGCCTGTCCACTCACGAAGGATAAAAGGTTGGCGCTCGCCATAGCCCTTGATCCAGGCGATCAGGATGGCTGTCGTCATCAGTGACGCGGCGATCATCAGGCCCGGCAGGAAACCGGCGATGAAGAGATCGGTGATCGAAACACCGGTGATGACCCCATAGATCACCATCGCCACCGATGGTGGAATGATCACGCCAAGTTCGCCCGATGAAGCGGTCACCGCCGCGCTGAAGGGGCGAGGATACTTCTGCTTCTCCATCTCAGGGATCAGCATCGAGCCAATGGCAGCAGCCGTGGCTGCCGAGGAGCCGGAGATGGTCGCGAACAGCATCGAGGTCATGACGACGGCCGCTGCAAGGCCGCCGCGTGCCCAACTCACCAGAGCCTTTGCGAAATCGACCAGGCGCGCTGCAATGCCGCCATGCTGCATCAGCCGTCCGGCCAAGATGTAGAGCGGCAACGCCATCAGCGCGAAGCTATCGAGCGCCTCGAAGATAACCTGCGGGATCGCGATGAAGGGTATGCCGCGATCAACCAGGGTTGGGATCGCCGCCATGCCCAAGGCCATCGCGATGGGCACGCTGGCAACAAACAACCCAAGAAGAACAATGACCAGCAGCCCCATACCGATCAGTCCTCCGGCGCCAGATCGGAGGCAAAGCGTATGTCGCGGCCCTCAAGAACCGTCTCAGCGATAAGCGCCAGCGAGTTCAGGATCATGAGCAGCATGCCAACCGGCATCGCCCAATAGACATAGTCGCGGGTGATGCCCAGAACGGGGCTGCGCTCGGAGCGACCAAGCTCCAAAAAGTTGAGGCCGACCCAGAACAGCAGACCGAAAAAGGCGATGCTCATGATCATTACGGCGTACCTGACTGGCACTCCGCCGCCTTAGGGCAGCTTCCGCACGCCGAATTCCAACGCAATCATGCGGGCGTGGCGCACACCGATGGCGGCACCCAAAAACACCATCCAGATCAGGAGGTAGCGGGCGAGCTCTTCGGTCCAGGGTGCTGAGATATTGATGCCGAAAGCTGTCAGGATGAAGCGGACGGTTACCTGGCCCATCACGGCTATGGCCACACCCGCCAAGAGCGCCGCGACCACAAGCGTGGCAAAGCGGTTCACCTGATCCATGGCTGTGACAAACGCTCGCAAATTGGCCTCCCGACTGATGTCGCCGCAGAGGTCAACCCGCGTACTTCCCCTAATGATGGTTTACTTTTGAATTGTGCGCAAGATAAATTTTTGTGCGTGATACGCACATATCTCATGCTGCCATGAGCAGCCTATGCGGCGCGACGCACCCAATCGGCCAGTTCCGCATGGGTGCAGAACCACACTGAGCCGGATGCTTTTGCATGCTCGATGAACTGGTCAAGAATCCAAATTCGTGAGCGATATCCGATCACAAAGGGGTGGAAGACCAGCTGACAGACACCGCTTTCGGCAAGCGCCATGTCGAACTCGCGTTTGAAGATGTCGTGCACGTCCGATGGGGGTGTCCATGGGCGTGTCGCAGGCTCTCGATTGAACAAAAGATAGACAGCGTCATCGCGAACCCAGTCGACCGGTATTTCCACAAGCCCTGTCGGATTACCGTCACTGAGAAGCTCGTAACACTCGTCATCGGCCATCATGCTGCTGTCGTAGGAGAACCCGGCCTTGGCGACGAGATCTATCGTGTTCGTGCTCAAATCCCAGTTGGCCGCGCGGTGACCGACTGGACGAATGCCGGTGATGTTTTCCAGCGTGTCCCGGGCACGCAAAAGCAGGTCCTGCTCGGTTTCACGATCGAGCACACTGGTGTTCTCGTGAATCCATCCATGAACCCCGATCTCATGCCCGGCATCGGTCACGGGTGACAGGGCATTGGGGTCGATCAAGGCTGAAACGGCCGGCACAAAGAAGCTCGCCTTGACCTTATGCTTGGCCAGAATGCTAAGAACGCGCGGCATGCCGCGGCGGCGGCCATACTCGCCCCAAGCCAAACGGCCCACCGCTGCCTTGCCCGCGCCGAGCTCGAAGGTTTCATGATCGCAATCAAACGACAGCGCGACTGCACATGTCGCACCATTGGGCCATGATGTTGGAGCAAGCTCACGCCCGGCGCGCACACGATTGACCAGCTTGCGCCACATCGCCTCATCGGTTCGCCAGGGCTCACGCCTGTTCAATGTGTCGTCCATGCGTCTGCCCGTGCTTCAAGAAAACAACCTCCGCCAAAGGGTTGTTCGGCATTGGTGTCCGTGTTCAATAGACGCACAATTGTTACGATATCGCACGACCTGAGGGCAAGGATGATCAAGTTTTTCTACAATGCGGCACCCAACCCGATGAAGGTCGCGCTGTTCCTGGAAGAAAGTGGTGTGGCCTATGAGCCGATACCCATCGACTCCAAACGCGGTCAGCAGCACACCGATACCTACAAACAGATCAATCCGAACGCGAAGGTGCCGGCGATCATTGATGGCGATGTGCCGGTCTTCGACAGCAATGCGATCCTGCTTTATCTGGCCGAAAGAACGGGGCAGTTCCTCCCGCCCCATGAGCGCGCCGAGCGGGCGGCCTTGCTGTCCTGGTTGATGTTCATCGCAGCGGGCGTCGGGCCCTATTCCGGTCAGGCCGTGCACTTCCGCAAGTTCGCGCCCGAGCACATTCCTTATGCTGTGAAGCGCTACGACTTCGAAGCCCGTCGCCACTGGCAGATCATCGACGACCGGCTTGCCAAGGGCCAGTACATGATGGGTGACACCTACACGATCCTGGATATGGCCGTTTGGGGTTGGGGAGACCGCCTGACCTACATGCTCGCCGACGACAACATCATGGCCAAGTACCCCAATCTTGACCGCCTCATGAAGGAGATCGACGACCGGCCAGCCGGTCAGCGCGCCCGCGCCCTGCCAACGCAACATGCGTTCAAGCAGGAGTTCGACGAGGAGGCGATGCGCTTCATGTACCCGCAGATCTTCGCGCCGGACCCGGTGTAGGCACGCCGCATGCAGTCGGATGTAAGGGATGGCCAAACGGCCATAGTAACGGGTGCTGCCTCCGGCATCGGCAGGGCTGTCGCCATACGCATGGCGGCTGATGGCACAACGGTGATGTGCGCGGACGTCAATAAGGCCGGCGCGGAAGAGACGGTGTCCGCCATCCGGTCTGATGGCGGCCATGCCAAGGCCGTCACTGCCGACGTAACGGATGAAGCGTCAGTGGCCGCAATGGTCGAAGCAAGCCTTGCCGAGACAGGCCGCCTTGATGCCGTGGTCGCCAACGCCGGCACCATGGTTGAAGGCGATATCTTGTCCCTCTCCCTCGCGGACTGGGAGCGTGCCCTGCGGTTCAACGCCACGGCCGCCTTTTTGACCGCACGGGCAACCCTGCCGCATCTGGTCGAAAGCGGCGATGGCGCATTGGTGTTCACGTCCTCCACGGTTGCCTTGTCGGGTATGAAGGGTGTGGCCGGCTACTCCGCCGCAAAGGGAGCGGTCGCTGCGCTGACACGCCAGCTTGCCGCTGACTTCGCCGAAAGAAATGTTCGGGTGAACGCCATTGCGCCCGGCGCCGTGCGCACACCTTTGTCAGAATCGCAGTTCCGGGCCCGCGCCAGAGATGAAGCGCATTTCGATGAGCTCTTGGACGGTGTCATCCAGCGCTACCCGATTGCGCGATGGGGCATGCCGGAAGAAATCGCCGAACTGGCTGCCTTTCTGACCGGGCCTGGCAGTCGCTGGATGACCGGTCAGATCATTCCAGTCGATGGTGGCTTGTTGGAGCTGCGGTAGGCCGTATCCGGGGCGGCGGGCGCGAGGCTAGTGCCGCAGGATTTTCCCGAAGAAGTCGCGAGCGCGGTCCGTTGTCGGCGCATCAAACATGGTTTCGGGTGGCGCTTCCTCAACCACCTCGCCCTCATCCATGAAGATAACCTTGTCGGCGACCTCGCGGATGAACGCCATCTCGTGGCTGACCAGAATCATGCTGATCCCTTCGCCTGCAAGGCGTCGGATCGTGTCGAGCACTTCATTGACCAGTTCCGGGTCGAGTGCAGACGTTACCTCGTCCAGCAACAGGATTTCCGGTTGCAGCGCCAGCGCGCGGGCAATCGCAACGCGCTGCTGCTGGCCACCTGAAAGCTGGTCGGGGTAAGCCGCCAGCTTGTCGGCAAGGCCAACCATGGCGAGTAGTTTCTCAGCCTCCTGGCGGACCTGCGCTTCAGGCCACTTCTTGATCTTGGTCGGCGCGACAGTGACGTTATGAAGAACGCTCATGTTTTGAAACAGATTGTACTGCTGAAACACGATGGCCATCTGGTCGCGCGCCAGGCGCACGGACGCCGCGTTGGAAAAATCAATCACCGTCTCATTGATGGTGACGGTGCCTGCACTGGCCGGCGTAAGGCCCACAAGGGTACGCAGGACGGTCGATTTGCCCGAGCCCGATGGGCCGACCAGGCCGATGACCTCTCCCTTCTTCATGGAGAAGGACACGCCTTTGAGAACGTCAACCGTTCCGTATCGAGCGTGCAGATCGCTGACCGCGAGGTGTGCCAAGGCGCTTCTCCAGATATTGGCCCAGCATGCTGAGCGGGAAGGACATCAAAAAATAGCAAAAGGCGATGGTGCCGAAGACAAGCAGGGCTGAAAAACCTTGATTGTTCAGTTCCTTGCCACGGAAGGTCAGCTCAAAGACGCCGATCTGGCTCACCAAGGCCGTGTCCTTGATGAACGACACGGCAAAGGCGATGGCGGGCGGCACGATGACCGGCCAGGCCTGCGGTAGGACGACCGTCACCATTGTCCGCAGCCGGCTGAAATTCATGGCCGTTGCCGCTTCGACTTGTGTCTGCGCGACAGACTCAATGCCGCCTCGGATGATGTCGGCTGTGTAGGCCACCGCGTAGATGCAGATGGCAATGACCGCGATGGTGAAGAGCGAGGCATCGGTCGTGACGGTCTGGATGAAGAACAGAACCAGATAGATCACAACAATGAACGGGATACGCCGGAAGATCTCGACATAGGCAATGCAGACCAGCCGCAAGGGCAGGGCCCACAGGCCGGGGGTCTGGCGCAGATAGACCAGCACAAAGGCGAGGCCAAAGCCGATGAGGCAGCCCATGGCCGTCATGGCCAGCGTGAGGCCGGCCGACTGGGCCAGGAGAACCATGTTGTCGAGTGTGAAGAAGCGCGGAAGCTGCTCGATGATCCGTTCCATCAGAAGATCCTCGCCCGAACGCGGAACGCCCATCGGCCCAAAAGGGCCAGCCCAATGGAGGCAACAAAGGTGAGAACGACATAAAGGGCGGCGACGACCGAGAAATACTCCAGCCACCGGTAGTTGATGGTCGACAGGTTGATGGCCTGGCCGGTGAGTTCATCAACGCCAATCAGCGCGCCGATCGACGTCCCCATAACGAGGACAACGATGAAAAAGTTGGCTAGTGCCGGATAAACCGACTTCGCGATATGCGGTACGATGATGTAGCGGATCTGTTGCACCAACGAGAAGCCAAGCGTCTGGCCGGCTTCCAATTCGGTCTTCCGCACCGAAAGAAACCCGGCCCGCAGGCTCATTGTGAGATAAGCGCCAGCGTTCAGGATCAGCCCGATCAGAACACAGGCCTCGTTCGACCAGCGAAGACCGACTTCCGGCAGCCCGAAATAGAGAAAATAGATCTGGATCAGGGCCGGCGTGTTGGTGATGAAAACGACATAGGTATCAACGAGGAGGCGAAGTGGTCGCGGTCCATAGGTTTTGATCGCCGCGCCGACCAGACCAATGATGGCGCCGCCGCCAAAGGCGATAACGCCGAGTTGAAAGGTCAGACAGGCGCCTTCCATCAGGACATCGAAATTGTCCCAGACAACGCCGTATTGGAACGTGTAGTTCATACCGTTCGGCTATCCTGCTGCGGGGGTCGCGCGATACTCGGCCCCGCCGTCAGACGGCGAGGCCGATTGAGCTGCTAGCCGGAGCTCAGAAATAGGGGTTGGGAATGACCTCGCGCAGCATCGGTGATCCGTAATGCGCTTCCCAGGTCTCATTGACCATGCCTGAGGAATGAAGGCCGTAGAGAAGGATGTTCAGGACTTCCTTCAGATTGTCATTGCCCTGGGCAACGCCGATGGCGCAGTAGGCAACGAAGATCGGGTTCTCGACCACCCGCCAGTCGGTGTCGGGATGGTTCTCAGTAAAGGCCATGAAGAAGTCGATGTTCTCGACAATGGCATCGGCCCGTCCTTGGGCGACAAGGCGCACAGTGTCGGCGAGCGTATCGACCAGTTCTAACTCGACGTTTGGCATGTTGTCTTCGATCCAACCGACCGTCCAGTTGCCGCGCATGTTGGCGAGCGTCACGCCGTCGCGGTTGAAGTCTTGCCAGCTGTTACCGTCGATCTCTGACGTTGCCAGAACGGCGAGAACTTCGGTGTGCAAAGGCACAGTGTAGTCAATCAGCATGGCGCGGGAAGCGTTGCGAGTCAGCGCACCAAGGGAAACGTCGATGCGATCGGAGACAAGGAACGGCACGCGCTGTGGGGTTTCGGTCGGAACCCATTCGACTTCGACACCCAGCCCCTCGGCCAAGGCATTGGCGACATCAATGTCAAAACCTTCCCAGTCGCCAGCATCATTGCGGGTGCTCATGTTGGGGAAGTTTGGGTTGATCCCGACACGGATAACGCCTTCGGAAAGAATTTCGTCGAGCGTGCGTGCTTCGACAACGGCCAAAGGCGCGCTGACGATGGCAAGGCCAGCAACAGCCGCCGCGATGGTGCGTTTGAGCATGGATAGGGTCCTCCTCGTTGGATCGACACGGATGAAAAGCGTGCCTGCGTCGAAAGCTCGCGTTTTTCATTATGTTCGCATAACGAACTTTCGTGCGAATAATGCACTCCCGCTGCGCGAAGGTGTCAATGGCGCATCCATACGTGCAAACCGCTACTTTGCCGGGTTAGTTGCCGGATTTTGGGCGGATTGTGCGAAAGTGATGGAGGTTTGGTCGTTGGGTTCGATGTCAGGGTCGGCTGCCAGCGCTGATCGGTTTCAACGAAATTGTCACTTCTCACGCCGATGAAAACGAACATATGTGCGTGTTAGGAACACTAGCCTTCGTCAGCCAATTGGGATGAAAAGGTATCAGAAGCGGTGATGGAGATGCGCCTCGGACTTGTCGTCAATCCAATTGCTGGCCTCGGCGGACGTGTTGGCCTGAAAGGTACTGATGGGCCGGGCACGGTAGCTGAGGCCTTGGAGCGCGGCGCGGAACCTCAGGCGGGGCCTAGGACGCGACGCGCGCTCGCACGCTTGGCAGAACGTGTGCCGGGCAGCCAACTTATCACTGCACCTGGCCAACTCGGGATGGATTGGACCGAGGGTTTGGATCTGTCTGTAACCCGTTTAGATCTTCAGGCAACGACCCAAACTGCTCGCGACACGCGCCTGGCGGTGGAGGCGATGCAAGATGTCGATCTGATCCTGTTTGCCGGCGGGGACGGGACGGCGCGTGATGTTAGCGGCGCTCTTTCACCAAGGCAGGCCATCCTCGGCATCCCTTCCGGCGTGAAGATGCACTCCGGCGTTTTTGCCATCTCGCCCGAGGCTGCTGGCAGTCTGGTCGCCGACATCCTGCAATCGCCTGACCGGGTGAGCTGGCGCGACGATGCGGATGTTATGGACATTGACGAAGAGGCGCTACGAGCCGGTCACATCGCGCCGGAGCTTTTTGGTCATGCCCGGGTTCCCATGGCGCGCACGCGCATGCAGGCATCCAAAGGCGGTCCGCGCCGCAACTGGAGCGCTGCTCTCAATGCCGCTGCAGCCGAAGTGGTATCCGAGATGGAGCCGAACACGCTCTATGTGATTGGTCCGGGAACCAGTGCCGGGGCTGTTATGCACGCTGCTGGTCATAATCCGACCGTCCTTGGTACCGATGCCTTGCGGGACGGTGCGGTCGCTGGGCGCGATCTGTCGGCCAATGAACTCGGCGCACTGGCCGGCGAGGAGCCTGTTCGCATCGTCCTTGGCGTGACCTGCCAGCAAGTCTTTCTTATCGGGCGCGGCAACCAGCAGATTGGCCCTGAGCTATTGGAGCGCGCCGGGCGCGATGGGCTGATTGTACTGGCTGCCGAAGACAAGCTGATGGGTCTCGCCCAGCCGCGCCTGTGGCTCGACAGCGGCGACCCGGACCTTGATGCAGCATTGGAGGGGTTTGTTCGCGTTCGCACAGCGCCGGGTCGGGAAACAATGATGCGCCTTTCTGCCGGCTGAAAACGGTTCAAATTGGCTTGATTTCGAATGTGCGTTATGTGAACTTTTGTGCACAATAGTCTACATCCCCACAAGCTGCCCTGACCCGAGGAGTTCTGGATGCCAACCGAACCGAGGCCCGCCTCTTCCCAATCACACCCCTGGATGGCGCTCTCGGCGCCAGGTGCGATTGATGACATGCTGGAATACATCGGCGCGCCATCCGTCGAGGCTCTGTTTGAGCAGATTCCGGCCGATCACTTTCGCAAGACCCCGCTCGACCTCCCCCCGGCTCTGACGAGCGAAGTTGAGCTGAAACGCGACCTGGTCACCCGGCTGAAGAAGAATGAGAACTGCGAAGACAATCTCAGCTTTCTAGGCGCCGGCGTTTGGCAGCACCATGTTCCAGCGATTGTAGACGAGATTGTCGGCAGGACCGAGTTCGCAACCAATGTTTGGGGCAGCTATCAATCCGACCACGGACGCAACCAAACATGGTTTGAGTTTTCCTCTCAGCTTGGCGCGTTGCTCAATCTTGATGTTGTGCAATTGCCGGTTTATTCGTGGGGCTGCGCTAGCGGGCATGCGATACGCATGGCGGCCAAGATCACAGGGCGCAAAAAGGTTCTGATCCCGCAGCTCTCCGATCCTGAGCGCATGTCGGTGATCCGCACCTACTGCCAGCCCCAGGAGATGGAGAGCGCCATTGAGGTGGTGCTGGTCGCTGCTGATCCGACGTCAGGCCGGCTTGATCTCAACGATCTGAAATCGAAGCTCGGTTCGGACGTGGCTGCCGTTTACTTCGAGAACCCCGCCTATCTGGGCACCATCGAAACCGGTGCCGCCGAAATCGCGAAGCTGGCGCGCGCCGTTGGCGCAGAGACCATTGTGGGCGTCGATCCTATCAGCCTGGGCGTGATGCCGGCGCCCGGCGACTATGGAGCTGACATCGTCACCGGTCCGGTTCAGCCGCTCGGTGTTCATATGCATTGTGGTGGCGGGGCAGGCGGCTACATCGCCTCCCGTGACGAAGAAGCCTATGTGCGCAGCTACAATGGTTTCCTCGTTTCCATCGCGCAGACCTTGGAACCTGGCCAGCATGCCTTTGGCCTCGCCTGTCCGCATCAGAACTCTTACGGCATGCGCGAAGATGGCAACGACTGGACCGGCAACTCCACCTATCTTTGGGCGATCGCTGGCGCTGTTTACATGAGCCTGCTCGGCCCCGAAGGGTTTGCAGAAGTAGGCCGTCTCATCGTGTCGCGCGCCCGGTACGCTGCCAAACTGCTGGATGCCATTCCTGGCGTCCGGGTCGTTTGGCCTGACACGCAGTTCAAAGAGTTTGTCGTGAACTTCGATGACACCGGCAAGAGCGTCGCCGCCATCAACGATTCCTTGCGAGAGAAGGGCATCTTCGGGGGCAAGGACATTTCCGGTGAAGGGTTGGGCGTCGGCCAGTCGGCGCTCTACTGCGTCACCGAAGTGCACACCGCCGCTGACATCCAGCGCCTTTCTGCAAGCATGAAGGAGGTGCTGTCATGAGCCGGCTACCAGACTTCCAAGCCGCCAAATGGGATGAACCCGTTGTCATGGAAATGGGCCGCCCCGGCGGGCGCGGTCAGATTTTTCCAACGCCTGAAGATGAAGTGTTGGCCAGTGTCGGCGACGATCTCATCCCCGACGCGATGGCGCGAAAAGATCGCTCGATCCTTCCCGAGATCACCGAGTTCGAGGCGCAGCGCCACTATCTGCATCTAAGCCAGATGACGCTGGGTATGATGGGTGTCAGCCTGTTTGGCACCTGCACCATGAAGTACAATTCCAAGACCTCTGAGTACGCGACGCTGCGTCCCGAGCTGGCCGACGTGCACCCCTATCAGCACGAAGACACGCTTCAAGGTGTCTTGAGCATCATGCATGAGTTTGACGGCATCCTGCGGTCTCTTTCGGGCATGGATCAGTTCATTTTCCAGGCAGGCGGCGGGGCCGATGCGGCCTACACCATGGTGGCGCTCGCCCGGGCTTACTGGAAAGACCGTGGCATGCTCGGCCAACGTACCGAGATGGTGACCTCCGCCCAGTCGCACCCCTGCAATCCGGCAACGGCTGCTGCGGCAGGCTTTAAGGTTGTGAACCTGCCGCTTGAGGAAAATGGCTATCCATCCCTGGATGCTCTGAAGGCAGCTGTGAGCGACAAGACGGCGCTCATCATGCTCAACAATCCTGATGATATGGGCATCTACAATCCTGAGATTAAGGAGTGGGTGCGCGTTGCCAAGGAAGCCGGTGCACTGTGCTTCTACGATCATGCTAACTTCAATGGCGTGATGAGCAAGCTTTCAGCCCGCGAGCTTGGCTTTGATGCCTGCATGTTCATGCTGCACAAAACCTTCGGTGCGCCGAAGGCCGGCGGTGGCCCTGCTGTCGGAGCCTTTGGGTGTTCCGACGATCTGGCGCCCTACCTGCCAACGCCCGTGGTGGTGAAGGAAGGTGAGCGCTACCGGCTCGATGACAACCGCCCAAAATCGGCCGGCAAGGTGCGCGAGTTCTGGGGCAACGTCCCGCAGGTCGTCAAAGCCTATGCGTGGGCGCGGGGTATGGGTTCCGAAGGCAGCAAGCTCGCGTCCGACATCTCTGTTGTGGCCAACAACTATATGGACAAGCGTCTTTCGGAGATTTCCGGCATCGCCATCTCCAATCCGGATGTGAAATCCTATCGCATGGAGATGACGCGCTGGTCCCTCGGTCCGCTGGCCGAGGAGACCGGCATCGGCACTGTCGATTTCGCTAATCGCATGGCGGATTATGGCATCGATCCCTGGTGGATGAGCCATGAGCCTTGGATCGTGGCCGAACCCTTCACGCCGGAAGCAGGCGAGCTGTGGTCGAAGGAAGACATTGATCTGTGGATCGACGTCGTGGCCAAGATCGTCGAGGAGGCGCGCACCAATCCTGAGATGGTCAAAACCGCCCCGCACAACCAGCCGGTCGCGCAGGTGAAAGGCGATGTCTTCGAAGACCCGACCCAGTGGGCGATGACATGGCGTGCCTATCAGCGCAAAGTGATGGGTGATGAGAAAGCCGAACGGGGCGCGGCCTAGCCGCCGTGTCCTGTCCGACCCGATCAGTCAGCCAATACGGAAATGCCCATCAAGCTGGTGCTTGGCGTTTGCCCGAGCACCAGTTCGGCTATCGTTTGCGCTGTCATCGGCGCTGCGCTGAACCCGACCCATGGAAACAGGGCAAGGTAGAACCCCGGCATATTTGGCACTTCGCCGAGGATGGGGCGCCAGTCCGGCGTCCCGTTCACCCACGCCGTCCAACTGCGCACAGCGCGCATCTGACCAAGCTGGGGAACGACGCCGGCAGCCACGCCCATATTGCCAGTCAAGCTGGAAGGGTCGATCGCAAGCGAGCCGTCCGGCCGCAACGCTGCCGGCCACCCGCCTCCGATGATGCAGCTTCCGTTGGCGGCCTGCTTCAAGGACAGTTTGCCCGCCGCCGAATAGACAAGGTGCGGCACCAACGGAGCAACCGGCTCGGTGACCGTGACCTGAAGGGGAAAACCGTCGATCTCGATGGTGATGCCGAGCATCGCGGCAATCTCACCGGCGCGTGCACCGGCCGCGTTGACGAGGCGCGCGGCCTGCAACGTCCCAGCCGAGGTCTGAATATCAAAACGGCCATTGTCTTGGCTGATCGCCGTCACCACGGTTTTCCGATGGATCGTCACGCCGCTTTTTTCAGCAGCCAAGGCAACCGCCGGCGTCGCACGCAACGGATTGGCCTTGCCTTCCATGGCACAAAAACCGCCGCCAATGGCTTTGTCGGAAAGGTAGGGGGCAAGCTCGCGCAATTGGGTCTTGTCGAGGAGGACGGTTTCGACACCGTTCGCCCGCTCAATGTCGGCCTTGCGCTCAAGAACGCCCATCTGGGCGTCCGTCTGCGCAACCATGATGCCGCCGCGCAGTTTAACGTCGAGATCTTCGCCGACGCGCTGCGAAAGCTCCCGCCAAAGGCCAAGCGACTGTTTCAGGAAGCCAAGGCACGGGCCGTACGCACGCGCCCAGTCTTCGCCATAGAGCGCAAACTCCGGGTACTGGATTTGCAGATGAAGCGAGCCCGCATTGGCGCCCGAAGCCTGCGCGCCAAGCTCTCCAGCCTCGACCAACCCAACAGAGGCTCCCTCCTCTGCAAGGTTCAAGGCGGTCAACAGTCCGGTGATACCGCCACCAATGACAACAACATCAAAAACACCAGCCATCAGTGGATCATTCCCGTTGGCACCCAACCTTTGAGGACATTATGAGCAAGAGTTTTTCTGGAAGTCACACGGTCACGATCACGCCGTTCACCGAGGGTGGGAAGGCCATCGATTTCGCCGCTTGGGAACGCTTCGTCGACTGGCAGATGGCGTGCGATGTGCCTGGCATCATCATCCTGGGCACGACCGGCGAGTTCCTGACTATGACCGATGAGGAACGCGAAGCGTTTGTTCGCCGCACGGTGCGCTACGTCGATGGCCGCATGACGGTTTGGGTCGGCTCCATGAACGCCTACACGCCCAATGCAGTGCGCTATTCGCGGCAGGCGCAGGACCTTGGCGCGGACGGGCTGATGATCATCCCACCCTACTACTACACGCCCACCGATGATGAGATCTTTGGCTACTACGAAGCCATCTGCGGCGGCTGCGATCTGCCGATCATGCTCTACAACAACCCGTTCACGTCGAACGTGGACATGAGCGCTAAACTCGTTGGTCGCCTCACCAAAAGCTTCGCCCAGATCCGTTACATCAAGGAAGCAAGCCAGCGTATCGAGCGCATCCATGACATCATCATCGAGAGTGACCGTCTGATGAATGTCTGGGCCGGCCAGCGGGTCCTGGAGAGCTACAAGATGGGCGCCAAGGGTTACGTGAACCCCTATGGCAACTACATTCCGCGAGCCTCGGTGAAGTTCGTCGAATGGGCTGAGCAAGGCCGCTGGGATGACGTTCAGGCCGTCCAGTCGGTCATCTCCAAGTTCGATGCGATCATCACCGAAGGGCACCCACTTTATGGTCACCAGTGTTACTCGAAAGCCTTGGCCGCTGCTGCTGGTTATCCGGTTGGCGATGTGCGTGCACCCATCACCACCTTCGAAAGCCTGGGAGCCGAAGGCCGTGAGCGGGTCGCCAAGATGGAGCCGCTGATGCAGGAACTGGATCGGATCGTCGACGCCGTCGAAGGCAGGCAAGTGGCCGCTGAGTGACATCAGCGGATGTAAGCCGCGCCATTGAGATCGATGGTCGCGCCCGTCAAATGGCGTGCGCGGCCACTGGCCAGAAACACCGCTGTTTCAGCGATGTCCTCCGGCGGCACCCATTCCCCCATCGGAAGGGTGGCCGTCACCGCGTCTTCGCCACCCACCTTGGCCGCGGTTTCCACCGACATGCGGGTGCGCACAACGCCGGGTGCAATGACATAGGCCAGAATACCCTGTGCTGCATAGTTGCGAGCGACCGTTTTGGTCGCCGCTGAGATGGCCGCTTTGGAAGCAGCATAGGCAATGGCGCCCGGGTTGGACGTCCCACGGGTGGTGACCCAGCTGCCAATACCGATGATGGCGCCGGTCTCGCCTGCATCCAACCATCCAGCGACCGCGTGGCGCATAAGCCTGGCGGGCGCATACACGTTCACGGCCATGGCCTCCGTCCAGACCGCGTCCCACTCATCGATGGGATCTGTGATGCCGCCGCTCTGGCGCATGATACCGGCATTGTTGACCAGCACATCGACCCGGCCTCCGGCAATTTCGATGGCTTCGTCCCAGAACTCGTCAACCGCGGACAGGTCCGAGAAATTCGCTTGAAGCAGGCGTGCCTTGCCGGCGGTCGCTTCCTCTGCTCCGGCTCTGTCGCCACTATAGTGCGCGATGACATTGGCGCCTGCATCAATCATCGCCTTGGCTGTTGCCGCCCCGATACCCTTGGACGCGCCGGTGACGATGACCGTTTTTCCAACAAGGTCGCTCATCGCTCGCTCCTTTTGACGAAAGGTGTGGCCGCAAGGGCGGGGTTGCAGCGTGCATAGGGCGCGGGGAGGGGGAGCTCTGCGCGCAGCTCGACGGCCGCCTTCCACGTCCAGCGTGGGTCCCACAACATACCACGCGCAAGCGCCACCATGTCGGCTTGACCTGTCGCGATGATGGTCTCGGCCTGAATGGGTTGCGTGATCTGACCCACTGCCATCACAGGCATGCCAACGTCGTTGCGAATGGTTTCGGCAAATCCGACCTGATAGCCGGGGCCGGTTGTTATCTCCTGGCGTTGGTCGAGTCCGCCGGAGGTCACATCGACCATATCGCAACCCGCCTCTTTCAGTGCCCGGCAAAACGCCAATGAGCCTTCCATATCCCAGCCGCGCTCGATCCAATCGGTGGCCGAAAGCCGCACGATGATGGGCTTGTCGTCCGGGAAGGCTGCCCGAACGGCCTTGAACACCTCCAACGGGTAGCGGATCCTATTTTCCAGCGAGCCGCCATACTGGTCGGTGCGCGTGTTGGTAATCGGCGAGAGGAACTCATGCAGCAGGTATCCGTGGGCAGCATGCAGTTCGATGACGTCGAACCCGGCTCGATCAGCCCGTTTCGTCGAATCGACAAAGGCGTATTGCACGCGCTCAAGCGCGGCGTCGTCCATCGCACGCGGTTCGGGCCAACCAGGCAGGTAGGGAACCGCAGAGGGCGCATCGGTGATCCAAGCGCCTTCGCCTTCTATCAATCCGCCGCCTTCCCAAGGGGCGACCGTGCTGCCCTTGCGCCCAGCATGGCTGAGCTGGATGCCGACGCGCACATCGCTGACCGACTTCATGAAACCGATGATCCGCGCAAAGGCCTGTTCGGTCGCGTCATCATATAGGCCGGTGCATCCAGGCGTGATCCGCCCCTCTGGCTCAACGCCGGTCGCCTCGACAATGACCGTGCCTGGCCCCGACATGGCGAATTGGCCAAGATGAACAAAATGCCAGTCACCGGGCACGCCCTTCTCGGCGGCGTATTGGCACATGGGGGAGACGACAACACGGTTAGAAACCGTAAGCCCTCGCATGGAGAAGGGCGTGAATAATTGAGCGGGCATTGCTGATTTGAACCTGTTGGAAAAGGCGATTGATCGCGATGGATCGTGCGTTATAGTAACATGTGTGCGCTATTTGAACATGGCGCAGGAACCCAGACAAGCCGAAAGGTCCGTTCATGTCGTCGCTTCGTGTTGCTGCCAGCACCTTCCCGTTTCTTTATTCGCACGGTGGGCTTGATGCCCTGAAACATCTCAAGTCGCTGGGCTACGACACCTACGAGTTGATGATCTTCCCGCCCCATTGCTGGCCGCGGGAGCTGACCGTGGCCGACCGGAAGGACTACAAGGCTTGGCTCAATGGCGAGGGCGGTCATGTCAGCAGCTTCTGCTATCCGCTCTTGGACAACAATCCCAATGGTGTGGACCGCCTGATGCGAAGCTACACGCTCGACCGGTATAAGGAAGCCATCGATTTTGCTGCCGAATTGGAGTGTCCCTATGTTGTGGCCATTCCTGGCCCGGTGAACAGCCTGATCAACCCTCCACACCAGTGGATGCTGGATTGGTTTGTCGAAGGCATGAAGGAGCTGATTGCCTACTCCAAAGGAACCGGCGTTCAGTTGCTCCTGGAAAATGTGCCCTTCACCTATCTGCCGACCGCCAAAGACATGGCCGACACGGCTGCCCTGATCGGACCGGAAGTGGGCGTAAACTTTGACGTCTGCAACAGCGCCTTCATCAAAGAAGACCCGGCAGAAGCCATTCGCATGCTCGGCGACCTGGTTAAAAACGTGCACATCTCCGACTCAGGCTATGACGATTTCAAGCATGACAAGCTGGGAACCGGCATAGTCGAGCCGGGCGCGACCGCGCAGGCTCTCAAGGACATCGGCTATGATGGTGTGGCCGTACTTGAGATCATCACCGATGCACTGGCCGACGGCGCTGACCCCGATGGCGACATTAAGGCCAGCCATGACATCTTGGCATCGCACGGCTGGAAGCCGCTCGGTTAGGACAACCCCGCCTCGACCGGCCGCACCACGCCGGTCAATCCCCCCGATGCTTCCGAAGCAAGGAAAAGAGCCGCATTGGCCACATCCGCTTCGGTGGCAATCCGTCCTAGAGCAGCTTCTGCCTGCACGGCGGCCATCGCCTCTTCTGGCGATGGCCCCCCCTGTTCATGGCGCGTGGAGAGGCGACCCATCAGAGCATCCGTGGCAATTGGCCCCGGTGCCAGCGCATTGACGCGTATGTTGCGGGCGCCAAGGTCCAGGGCAGCGGCACGAATCACACCAATCACGGCGTGTTTGGAGGCGGTGTAGAGCACCTGTTTGGGGTGGGCTCTGTAGCCATTTATGGAGGCCATCGCGACGACCGCGCCATGGCCAGACCGTTCCAAGGCCCCGGTGAAGGCGCCGATGGTCGCGGCCATGCCCCACACATTGATCCGCATCACCCTGTCCCATTCGACAAGGTCCAGGCTATCCACCCCTCGCCAGGGCGGCACGACACCGGCATTGGCGACGACGATGTCCACCTTGTGCAGCCGCTCAGCGAGCGCGCCCAACGCATCTGCGGCGTTGTCTTGTCCAAGATCGATGGGCTCGGCACGCCAGTTGGTTGGTAGGCGATCAAGCGCGGCGGGCAATTCGACAGCGACGATTTCGGCGCCTGAATCAGACAGTTTTGTCGCGATGGCGCGGCCAAGACCGCCAGCGGCGCCCGTGACCACCGCAAGCCTGCCAGAAAGGGGTTTGTTGTGTTCCATCCCAGAACCCTCCACTTATGCGACACCCGCCCGCAGTAAGGGGGCAGAATTCGCAATTGCCTAGTGCGCACACTTGTGCGTTATGTGAACTCATGCAAGATCAAACTCAAAAATCGCGACGGGTGACGATCCTGGGAGCCGGCTCGATTGGCCTTTCTTTCGCAGCTGCCTTCCGCGACGCAGGCGCCGCCGTGACACTGGTTGACCCCGACGCTGAGCGCCGGGCAGCGGTTCTAGATGGGCTGGCAGGCCAACAGTCAGCCATCGAACTGGCCGGGCTTGCGAGAGGCAGGCACGGGTCCGTGGATGTGGTGGACCAACCCGCCGATTCGGTCTCCTTGTCCAACATGGTCCTGGCGTGCGGTCCAGAGAACGTCGCCGCCAAACGCGCCATCTTTCAGGACCTCTTGGCACGAACAGATAAGCGCACTGTGCTGGCTACGGCGTCCTCGGCCATCACCATGTCGCAGATCGTTCCTGATGAGGCCGAGCAGCAACGCTGCCTCGTCGCCCATCCGGTGAATCCCCCTG
>JBHJIX010000124.1:0-8382 GCA_050043025.1 Cohaesibacteraceae bacterium | reverse complement strand
ACGCTGGAAGTCAGCACGCAAACCAACATCGATCTGAAGGCCGTGCCGTCTGCAGCTGAGCACACCGCCAAGACGTTGCTGGACGCCGGCATCAAGCTACCCGCCAACTCCGATGACCCGCCGCACTTCGCTAACACCCTTGCCAAGGATGTGGAGACAATGGTGTCGCTCCTGGGCGGAGCTGAAACCGAAATCCGCGCGATGCTCACCCGCAATGCGCTGGAAGCGGCCTTTGTGGATGAACAAACGCGGGCAAAACTCATCGCAAAGCTGGATGCAGCGGTGGACAGCGCCTGATGGCTTGGGCAAGAACGGAGCACCTTCCAGCCCGCACCTAAGGAGTTCCGCCATGCAAGGCGTCACCGTTGTCGATCATCCACTGATCCAACACAAGCTCACCTTGATGCGGGACAAGAACACGTCGACCGCCAGCTTCCGGCGGCTTTTGTTCGAGATCTCCCACCTGCTTTGCTACGAAACGACCCGTGATCTGGAAACAGAACTGGGCGATATCGAAACGCCGATTGAGCCGATGAAGGCGCCCAAGCTTTCTGGCAAGAAGCTGGTGTTCGCCTCGGGCCTGCGAGCAGGTGATGGCCTTTTGGAGGGCATGCTAGACCTCGTGCCGGCCGCCCGAGTGGCCCATATTGGCCTTTACCGTGACCCGGAAACGCTTCAGCCGGTCGAGTACTACTTCAAAGCGCCCGAAGACCTCTCCGATCGTTTGGTGATCGTGCTTGACCCTATGCTGGCGACCTCAAACTCGGTGTCAGCCGCCGTCACCAAACTGAAGGAACGCGGGGCACACAACATCCGCTTTGTCTGTTTGCTCGCTGCGCCTGAAGGTATTGAGCGATTTACCCAGAACCATCCCGATGTTCCTGTTGTCACCGCCGCCATCGACGATCATCTCAATGACCATGGCTACATCGTGCCAGGTCTGGGCGATGCTGGCGACCGGATGTTTGGAACAAAATAGCGACACGATGGTGTCGCGCCCGTTAGGGCGCTATCCCAGGGCCCGACGCCGGCGCAGCGGCTCGGACTCCACCGCCACGCGTTGCAAATACTTCAACTGGCCTAGCGCCTCGACAAAGTCTTCATGCGCGGGCTTGCGCTCCAGATAGTCCATCATCCGGTAGATGTTGATCGGCTGTTTGGTCACCAGCCTTCCGACCTGGTCCAGCGCCTCGTCGTAGCTGTAGGTATCGATGAATTGGCAGGCCGTTTGGGTGGGCGTCAGGAGAAAAAAGTCCTGCGAGCGCCTTTCGGCATAGCGTGTGATGTCAAAGGGCGATGCACCGAGCGCGTGGAACTTTGGGATGATGCACCGCACGTCCGCATCGCGATTTTCCAGGACATTGCCTGAGATCTGCCGGAAGCCGACCTCACGCAGCTTGCCGATGGCATGCGTGCGCATAGCCGGCGAGAGCATGTCAGCGTCCGAGCGATCATATTTCAGGTCGTCGAAAATCGAGAAAAGGCGCAAGCGCCAGTCAGCCACCAACATGTAAGGCCCGAAATCGACCTCTGCGGTATCTACCTTGTGTGTTGCGGGCAGGTCCGAGGAGATCTGACTCAAAAAGGCAGTGGCATGGGACATGGGATCAAGCGTACAGGCTTTTGCCAGCCGCCGCGAGATCGGCATTTCCAGACCCGGTCATGGTTTGATCCGCGCGATCACGAACTCAGCAATCAACAAGTTCAGCGCCCAAGCAAAAACCATATAGGCGTCCCGGACGGCGCCTGCCGGCCCATGCAATATTGTTTAAATCTCTATTCTCGTCATGCCAAAATGATGAGGCGGGCCAAGGCCTTTAGGCAGCTTTCCGATAGATGCTGGCGGATACGCCGTTCTCCAGCGCTTCTGCGGAAACACGTGTCAGCCCTTGGGCCGGGTTTGATCCATCAAACACGCGCTTGCCGCCGCCGACCAACACCGGAAAGGTCCATAGCCGCATTTCATCGACAAGGCCGTGCGCAAGCAACGCATGGGTTAGCTCTGCGCTGCCATGCACCTGGAGTAGCGGTCCGTCCTCCGACTTCAGTCGCTGCACGTCGCCAGCCAAATCGCCGTTAAGCACCTCTGAGTGTTGCCAGTGATTGGTGAGGGGCGAGGATGTCACCACATATTTGCGGGCGTTGTTGAGCTGTTCGGACACATGGGACTGCGGCGCGTTCGGCCAGTAACTGGCGAAGAGATCGTAGGTCTTGCGACCGAGCAAGATGTCGTAGGGCTCCGCCATGGCCGTGCGCTGAACGTGGGCCATCACGCCCTCCCAATAGCGCGCAGCCCAGCCGCCTTGGTCAAAACCACCGGACCGATCTTCCGCAGGCGAACCGGGCGCCTGCATCACGCCATCAACGGTCATGAAGATGAGGATGGCCAGTTCACGCATGCGAGCTATCCGCGCCCATCTGCGATCTGATGCAATCAGCCAGCTTGTCGAACGCCTGATTCCAGCCGCCGGCGCCTGCCGTGCCCTCAGCAACGCCAACATGCACCATGACCATTTTGGTCTTGCCGCCGGCCTCACTGAGCTCAACGCTGACCTCGGTGATGTCGGGAAAATCGTCAGGCATCCCCATGCTTTGCGGGGAGAGGATTGTTCCCGCCTCGTCGCACATGCTCTCGGTGTAGACGAGCCGATGGGGTGCGCTAACTTCCTTGTAAACGCCGGTGAACCACATGGACATGGAACTGTCTGGCCTCTGCATCACCATGCAGATTTTGCGGGTGCCGCCGACTGTTAAATCCATTTCCGCCGTTGGCACCGACATGCCTTTGGGGCCGTACCATTGCTTGAAAAGGTCGGGATCAGTCCACATCCGCCAGACCATCTCGATCGGCGCGTCAAACTCGCGCTCAATGCGCACCCATTTGCTTTGATCGCTCATGATGATCTGTCCTTCATTTCGTCCAGAAGTCTGTCCATCGCATCAAACCGCGCTTCCCATATGTGACGGTATTGCTCTGTCCAGCCGGCCACCGCTTCGATGGGCGTGGTATCCAGTGTGCAGTGGAGAAACTGGGCATCTTTTTCGCGCGTGATCAGCCCCGCATTCTCCAGAACACGAATGTGCTTGGAGACCGCCGGCAGGGACATCTGAAAAGGCTCGGCCAGATCGTTCACCGTGGCCTTTCCCTGGGCTAGGTGCGCCAGGATTGCCCGCCGGGTCGGGTGGGCCAGAGCGGCGAAGGTCGCATTCAGCGCGTCATCGTCTGTCATGCAGCCTTTATTTAACTGATAAGTTAATTAGTCAAGAGGTTAAATAACTGCTACTAGGGCGAACCGCTGGATGGCGCGAACCGGCTGAGCCTAGTTAGGCGATGTCAGCACTGGCTCACTCCCGCTTTAGCCAGCGTTCGACTGCCTCACTCAAATTGCGCTTAACGAGGTCGCGCTCGCTGTCGGCCGCCTCAAGAACCTCGCGGGTCTTCAGGAAGTTGAGGGCCGGAAAGTTCTCAATGGGCGGGCGGATCAGAACATCCGGCGGATGTTGGGCAAGATGCGACCGGGTGATCGTCTGCATGCAAAGCTGTGTGGCACCCAGTATGCTCTCCATCTGGGTTGGAGGCTCATCGGTCCTGTTGCCGCCATTTTCGCCCTGCGGTGTTGGTCCACCAATCACATCCACAGCAACCACGAGATCACACGGACCCAGCCCGCCGGTCGGCAGTGGGTTCACCACACCACCATCCACATGCACGCGTCCTTCCAGGACGGCTGGTTTGAAAACAAAGGGAATGGCGATGGAGGCGGCCACACGCGGCTTGATTGGCCCAGCCGCAAAGGTCTGTGACCGCCAGCCATAATAGTCAGTCGTGTTGACGGCGAGTGGGATGGAGAGCTCCTCGAACGTTTCGGCGAGCTTGCGATCCGGCAGAAACGCCTCCAGCACGACCAGCGGATCAAGCTGGGTTCCAAGGCCCTGGAAGAAGGTGCCCAGACCCTTGGGGCGCATCCGCCAGGCACGCGATGCAACCTCGCGGCTGTCCCCGAAGGTTGAAAGCGCGTACTCCCGCATCGCCGGTCCGGACATGCCGGACGCGATGCCCCAGCCGATGATCGATCCGATCGAGGTTCCCGATAGGCAGGCGATGGGCAGGCCAAGCTCCTCTACGACCTCCACAATGCTGATATGGGCCAAACCCCGAGCGCCGCCGCCGCCAAGCGCAAGGCCGAGGCGTGGCAGATCGGAACCGGAGGAAGCCGGAGAGGAAGAGGCAGTGGTATCACTGGTGGTCATGGGACTTCTTTCATGACATGAGGCGAGAGGACGCTGCTCAGTTTTCGGGTGGCGCGCAATGCCCTTCTTTGTGTGACTTGCTTTCGTGACACCTTCGTCAAGCCAAACCAGGCCCGCGCCGGCCACGCGGGGCGCGTCCTCTGACGCGCCATTGGAGCGCTATGACTATGCCCTCTACATCGTCACTTGTTTTGTGTGGGGGACGAGTTGGCTGGGCCTTCGCATGCAGCTTGGCACAGTTGCTCCGGAAGTCTCCATCGTCTGGCGCTTTGCGCTGGCCTCCCTTTTGGTTTTCGCTTGGGCGGCGTGGTCCAAGCAGCGCCTGCACTTTGGATGGCGCGAGCATGTGCTGTTCGCGGCCATGGGTTTCTTCCTGTTCTCCACCAACTTCCTGCTGTTTTACAATGGCGGCCTGGTGATTACCGCGGGCCTGTTGGCGGTGGTTTTCTCTCTCGCCTCCATCGTCAATTTTATCATTGGCATCGCCTTTATGGGCCAAAAAGCCGATCCGCGGCGGTTGGGCGGTGCCGTGCTCGGCGCCTGCGGTATCGGTTTTCTGTTCTGGCCGGAGATCGTTGGCACGACGTTCAACCAGGCCGTGTTTGTTGGCCTTGGCCTGTGCGTCATGGGCACACTTTCCTTCTGTGTCGGCAATGTTCTTTCGGCGCGGGCACAGCGCCAGGCCCTGCCGATCCTCTCCACCAATGCATGGGGCATGTTGTACGGCACCGTGTGGATGACCTTTCTCGTCCTGGTCCAGGGCCACGCCTTCGTGATCGAACCAACCGTCAGCTATCTCGGGTCCCTGCTTTGGCTTGCCGTCTTTTCTTCGGTCATTGCCTTTTGGAGCTACCTTACCCTGCTTGGCCGGATCGGTGGGGCACGAGCCGCCTACGCCACGGTGATCTTTCCGCTTATCGCGCTCGCCTCATCAACGCTGTTTGAAGGCTATCAATGGACCATCTTCGCCGTCATCGGCGTGGTGCTGGCGCTGGCCGGCAATTGGCTTGTGCTCGGCGGCGGCAAACGGCAGTTGGTCAACAAGGGCGGTTAAACAAAAGTCCAGAATACTGTATTTCGCGACACCATTTACGCACGCGCATGTATTCGCTTAGGGTCGCCACTACGAAAGGCGCGCAGAACCTTTCATTGTTCATCGCGGTCAGTCCACTCCTCCTAGCCGCGACAATGCCAATGCCGAACTGGCTGACGTTAGTGCAACCAGGACGAGGAAGTGAGCAATGCCCGGTCCTTCTGAAATTCAAATCGACAATCTGCTACGGTTTCTCAATGACGTTGAAACCGTTGATGACCTTATCTGCGGTTTCCCAGCCGAGCTTTCCGAGCAATTGGCTGAAGGTGCCAAAGCCATCATGGCGCTGCGCGAGGAGACAGGGGCGTTCTTTTCGATGGCAGATCTGGCGCCTCTCGATGAGATTCTGGCCGAATTGATGCCGGCGTTGCTCGATGCCGCCCGCCATCCTCTGTTGCCCACACCGCCACCTGAGCGTTTTGCCCTCTTATCCTTTGACGCAGCACCCATGCTTGTCGCCGGGCTGGTCGCCACACCCATTCTTTTCGCTATCAAATGGGAGCCCACGCCCGGACATTGGAGGCGCACCTATCCCACTCTTTACCTCGGGCTTGACGCCAAGCGCGTTGATCTTGCCGTAAGGGAAGTAGAGCTGGAAGCCCGCATCAAGGCACTGAAGAAGAAAATTGATGACGAGACTGACAAACGAGACAAAGCGCTGAACGAAAATCCACCAGCCTACACGGTAGCCAATCAGTCTGAGATATTGGTGGCCGGCGCCAAGGACGACCTCGCAACTGCAGAAAAGCTGCTGAAGAAAGTGCTTCGCGATGCGGAGGCGTTGAACAAGGCAGTAAAAGCTGGCGACAGGAAAAAGGTCGGTGCGATCGTCCGGACCAACTTGCTTGCCGATCTCAAGAAGAAAAAGGCCGTGGAACGCGACGCCCAAACAGACTTGGTCAATGCCCCAACGCCTGCCGAGCAGGACAAGGCAAAGGACAAACTGACAGAAGCCCAGGCGGACGTGAAAGCTGCTGAAGATAGAATTAAGGACCTGGACGCAGAGCTGGCCAAAAACCCCTAAAAGCCTTTTGGCGCTGTTAGCTCGCCGCCTTGCCTGAGGCGAAGGGCGCTGTCTCCGCGCGATGGGGCAGGGCCGTGTGATCATCGCCCGGCGGTTCAAGCCCTTGCATGACGATGTAGGCGGTGATGACAGCAGCCAGACCGAAAACAACCGAACCCAGCGCCTGCCCGATCAAAACGCCTGATGCACCGCCCCATTGGGCCCCAAGCCAAACGAACGGCAAAGTTCCGAGCGTTGCGCGGCCCCAATTGAAGAAGGTCGAGTAGGTGGCAAAGCCAAGATTGTTGAACGAGGCATTGGCCACGAACAGCGTGCCGTTGAACATGAAGCTCGCTGCGACATAGGTGCAGAACAGGATCACCAGAGCTGCCGCGTCGCCTTCAGCATCGAACAGGGCAACGATCGGGTCGCGCGCGGCGAACAGGATCGCCCAGACGGTCGCGGTGTAAATCAAGATCAGAATGAGCGAGTCCATGAAGGCACGCTGAACCCGGTCGATCCGCCCGGCACCATAGTTCTGGCCAAGGATCGGTCCCACAGCGCCCGAGAGCGCGAAGATGGCGCCAAAGGCCACCGGGATGATCCTGCCGACTATCGCCCATCCGGCCACGGCGTCATCGCCAAAGGGTGCGATGGCCCGCGTGACGATGGCATTGCCGACCGGCGTTGCCACATTGGTGAGGATGGCGGGGACGGCGATCCCGGCAAGCGCGTTCGCCTGTTCGCGCATGGCGCTGATGTGGGGCCGCGCCACAAGATCATGAACCACCATGACGCCATAGATGCCCATGCCGAGCAGCACCAGTCGCGACAACGTGGTTGAGCCCGCCGCACCATTGACGCCCATATCAAGAAAGAAAATGAAGAACGGGTCCATGATCGCCGCTGCGCTACCCGCTCCGAGCGTCACATACATGGCACGCTTGGCATCGCCCACTGCACGCAAAAGGCCAGACATCGCCATACCAAGCGCCAGCAAGGGCATGGATGGCAGCACGATCTGCAAGAAACCGATGGCGACCTCCAGCGTGATGCCGGATGCGCCAAGGCCAACCAAGAGCGGCCTTAGAAAGACCAGCGCAATGATCGTCAGAAGGCTGATTAAGGCTGTGATGAGCACCAGCCCGGTTGCCGCCATGGTTCGGGCGCGTTCCTTGTCGCCGGCCCCAAGCGACCGCGAGACAAGGGCGGTGATGCCGATGGTCGACCCAATCGCCGCCGACGTGATGAAGAACATCAGCGTGCCGGCATAGCCGATGGCAGCCGCAAGCTCGGTTTCACCAAGCTGGGAGATGTAGAAGAGGTTCGCAAAATCGACGATGAAGATCGCCACCAGCCCGATGGAGCCGGTCGCGGTCATCACGACGGTATGGCGCATTGTGGAACCGGTGACGAAACGCGGTGTCGTGTCGTCGTCACGCGTAGAAGAAGAGGCACTCATTGAGCCAACTTAGCGCTTTATTCCAGCGCCGCGAACCCTTCAGCGAATCCAGCTAACGCGACCGGTATGCCGATACCTTCATCGGGCGTCTGGAAGATGACGAACCAGGCCGTCTCACCGGTCGAGAGCGTATCGACCAAGGCTTGATCCATAATCATCTCAACATAACAGCCAGATGGCAGACAGATCGCAAAGTCTGCCGTTCCCACATCCGTGTCGTCGATGCGCAGGCCAAGGCCGCCTTCAAGAAGAACGCCAAGCGGTACGATCACGCGCAGAATATGTCCCCCGCCGTCGAGCGTGCGCACAACGGTAATGCGAAGTTCCACATTGGGGCGGTCGACGGCGGCCACATGCTGCACCAGGGCGCACAATTCCGCGTCGGCGCCTTCAGGTGTCTCGCACTGGATCTGCCAGGCTTCAAAGCTTTGCCGCACCTCCAGCTGCGCATGGGCGGGCATAGCAAAGAGCATGCAGCCCAAGACGAGGCTGATGGCGCGCAAGGGATGGAAAAAGGGGATGTTGCTCATTTTCGTCCAGATCGACAAAGCGCCGAAAGACCGGCCACCTCAG
>JBHJIX010000123.1:0-5615 GCA_050043025.1 Cohaesibacteraceae bacterium | reverse complement strand
ACCTGGCGGCCCGCCAGCCGCAGCCCTTCAAACGCCTGAGGGCGTGTCACCGCGGGCACAAGATGACGAGCATTGCACAAAAGCGAGGGGCCATCATCCTGGGTGTGGACGAGGTGATCATCCCAGATTTTGTCATACATTGTGCGCGGCGTGGCGGCCATCATGCGTTCCTTGATCAGCGCTTGGAGAAAGAACCAGCGATTTGCCGCAAAATCCGGTCCCGGGTCAAGATGAACTGCATGTTCACATACCGTTCAGACCCGATCAGTCATGACCAATCGGTCACCTTGTGATCAGCGTCACTGTGCCCACACAAGACGCTGATACCGCTTCCAACCATGCGTCACAGCTTGGTCGCTTTTGCTGCCTTTGGTGGACAAGCGCTTTGGGCTGGGCGTAGCATTCCATCGGCCGCGCCGTTCTTGCATCACCTCCCAGATGCCGGTGCTGCCCAAAACAGGGGGAATTCCGTTCCATGGCTCGTCCATCCGCATCCAGCAAACTCGCCACGCGCCGCACACATCAGTTTCTTGCTAGTTCTGCCACAACAGTGCTTATGCTGGCACTGGCAAGCACGGCACACGCTCAAAACTCGCTGCTTGAACCAACCTTCGGCGTGGTTACGGAGGGACAGGGCTTCGGTTCGGTGTCGCAGACCATTCAAGCCGGCGGCGATATCGATGCCAACACGCTTGCAGCCGAGTGCTCTGGCTTCATCGCGGATGCCCCGGACCTGGTCCTTGACTACAGCGGCAATGCATCGGTCTTCATTGAAGCTGTTTCGGACGCCGACACCACCATGGTGGTCGAACATCCCGATGGTCTTATCGCCTGCAACGATGATTTCAACGGCCTCAACCCAGGCATGGAAACGCCGTTCGATGAACCAGTGCTCTATGCGATCTGGATCTGCACATATGAACCGATACAAAACAACACCTATCCCGACGCCGACATCGTTCTGACCGAGGCAACCGACATTGCGCCTCCCGTCATGCCATCGCAGGACTTCATGGCCAACACGGCACCCACATTTGGAGAAATCGAGGTTGAAAGCGGGTTCGGTGCCCAGGACTTCACACTGCAAGCTGGCGGGGAAATTGACGCCTTCGCCGTGAACGACATGTGCGCTGGCTTCGTTGCCGAAGCGCCCGACTATCAGGTCACGCTGACTGACCAAAGCGGCGCACCGCTTGATCTCTCAGTGCGCTCAGATGTCGACACCACGCTTGTGGTCGTCGGCCCCGATGGAACCGTTCATTGCAACGACGATGATGTCGACCTGAACCCTGGGCTCAGCGTCTTCAATCCCGTGGCCGGCACTTACGCGGTCTGGGTAGGCACTTTTGCGCCGATCCAAGACGATTTTTATCCCGATGCCACACTTTCTGTCTCGATCGCAGGGCAAAGTCGGCCTGCCGTGCCAGTCGACAGCGGATTTGACACAACCAGCGCCCCCACATTTGGCCAGGTTTCGCTCAGCGATCTGGCGGCCGGTCACACCCTTACCCTCCAGGCTGGCGGATCGATTGACGCTTTCACCGTCAACAATGACTGCAACGGTTTCGTCGCCGAAGTGCCAGATTTTGTGATCAGTTATGCTGGCGGACGCACACCGATGACCATTGCGGCCACCTCCGAAGCCGACACGACGCTCGTCGTCGTCGCACCAGATGGCGCGGTCTACTGCAACGACGATGCATCCGACCTTAATCCGGCGGTGACCATCAACCAGACACCGGCAGGCGCCTACGCCATCTTTGTTGGCACTTATGCGCCCATTGGAAACGACTTCTACCCGGATGCGACGCTGACCGTCTCGTCCAGTCAGGCGGGCGGTGGCAATCAGAGCGACCGAGCACGCATGGCGCCAACCTTCGGACGCGCAGACCTTGCTGCCGGCTTTGGCGGTCATCAGATCGAGCTTCAGGCAGGTGGCAACCTTGAGGCGTTTGACTTGGGTGCCAACTGTGCTGGTTTCATCGCTGAAGCACCAGATTATGTTGTCGGCTATGCTGGTGGCGATGCTCTTCGCATCGCAGCCACGTCCGACGAGGACACAACGCTGGCAGTCATGACGCCGACCGGCGAGGTGCTGTGCAACGACGATTTCAATGGCCTCAATCCCGGACTTGTCGTCGAGAATGCGGTCGCTGGCGATTATGCGGTTTGGGTTGGCACCTTCCTGACGATCGAGAACGACGTCTATCCGGCCACCCTATTGGATGTTGCCGAGATTTCGACCAACAAGACCCAACCCTCCGGCGCGATCACCTCGACGTCGTTGACCGCCGGCTTCACGCCCGACCCGTTCACCACGGTTCTGGCAGCCGGCGGCCATATAGATGCATCCTCGGTCGACCCGACTTGTTATGGCAACATCGCCGCCAATCCCGACTTCGTGCTTTCCTATACATCCGGCGACTGGCCGCTGCGCGTGTTTGTGACGTCGGACGCCGACACCACGCTGCTTGTGCGCATGCCGTCCGGCGAGGTGATGTGCAACGATGACTTTGATGGGCTCAACCCGTCGATTGCGCTACCCACCCCCTCCTCGGGTCAGTACGAGGTGTTCATCGGCTCCTATGATCCCACTGCCGGCAATCCCGAGGTGACGCTGGCGGTCACTGAACTCCTGGATCAAAAGGACTTGCCACCGGGTGCAGTGACCGACGCCAGCGTGGTTGCAGGTCTTCAACGGCAGGACTTTGAGCTTCTGGCAGGCGGCAGCTTTGAGGCCTATTCGCTTCTCGATCCTGCCTGCGGTGGCTGGGTTGCCAACGCGCCCGACTTCCTGGCCTTCGTAGACGATGCCGGCGTTGACGTTGAGATGACCGTCCGCTCCGCCGAGGACACAACGCTTGCCATCCGCACCCCGTCCGGCGCGTTTATCTGCGATGATGATTCCGGTGGAGACCTGAACCCGATGGTTCTGTTGGCCGATGCCGAGCAAGGGCCCTACGAGGTTTGGCTGGGCACGTTCAGCGCTGCCGGGATGGCCCCGGCGACGTTCTCGGTGCGTGACGTGAATGCAGGTTCTGGAACGGCACCGAACGTTCCTGGCGGCGGCAAGAAGTAAGGTCGCCAACAAAAAGGTGGGGCAGAAGCGGCCCAAGGGCCGCTTCCTCGCGGGTGCTGAACGTATCGAGATCAGCAATCAGCGGGAGCAAGAAATCGTCAAACGCGGCCAATGACGCTGCGTTTAACAAATGCATCAGACCTCTAGGGCAAAACCCTAGCTGGCATGAAACAGTGAATGCTGATGAACTGTTGATGCCGAGCAACAGGCGCTAACTGCGCCACCAAGAAGTGACTGCGTACCCATCGTCCGAAGGAGACACGTCATGACGCAATTGACTCTGCGCCATTCCAAAAAACTAGCGGCGACACTCGCCGTGTCAGCGGCCATCGCTATGGCTGGCTGCCAGTCCATGAGCCGGCTGGATCAAAACACGCTGGCTGGCGGCGTTGTTGGCGGCGGCCTTGGCGCCCTGACCGCAGCAGCCTTTGGCGCGAGCGCCGGCTGGGTGGTTGTTGCAGGCGCTGCGGGCGCCGCCGTTGGCTCGCTCTATGCGCGCAACGCTACATCCAATCAGTGTGCCTACTCCAATGGCGATGGCACCTACTATGTAGCGCCCTGCCCGTAACGGCCGGCCGATAGAACAACAAAAAAGGCGGCTCAATTGAGCCGCCTTTTCTTTTTCTAGGCGTCAAGCAGAGTTCCTGCTCGCACCCTTTATGTTCAGTCTTGCTTGCTCTCTTCAGCTGCATCGTCTGCAGTTTCAGCAGCGGCAGCAGCGGCCTCAGCTTCTGCTGCCGCAGCTGCCTTGGCGGCATCCTTAGCAGCTTGAGCACTGGCTTTTTCAGCCGCAATCTCAGCGCGAACCTCTTCGTTCAGCGCGCGCGCGCGAACGTTGGTTGCCTCAGCGATACGCGCCGACTTACCGCGACGGTCACGCAAATAGTAGAGCTTGGCCCGGCGCACCTTACCGCGACGCACCACTTCAATGCTTTCCACCAGCGGTGAGTAGAGCGGGAACACACGTTCCACGCCTTCACCGTAGGAGATTTTGCGCACCGTGAAGCTTTCGTTCAGACCACCGCCTGAACGCGCGATGCAAACGCCTTCATAAGCCTGCACGCGGGTCCGGGTTCCTTCAGTCACGCGCACATTCACGCGGACCGTATCACCAGGTGAGAATGCCGGGATGGCGCGCTTGGCTTCCAACTCGGCAGCATGTTCTTTTTCCAGTTCAGCGATGAGATTCATCGACTGCACTCCGTTCATCATCCAGAGGCATCGCAAGGGCCGTGCGCAAGAGCGCCAGAAAAGGCCACGGGATGCATGCGTGTTGGCGGTCAAGCCCGTCGGTGATGGCCCCAGTTTCCCGGCCTGGTTTCCCAGATTGGCCTACCCGTCAAAGACTGGCGGGTGCACAGGCTGTCGCTAAATCCAAAAGCCCAGCAGTTGTCCGCCAGGTGAGCGGTTCGCATACACGAGGCCGCATGCCTTGTCGAGAGGCTCACTCATAGGCAGCAGCCTGAGGCAAACCATCGGTAATCCTGTAGTAATCACCCTTGTCGGCAACAAAGATGTGGCTCGCCAAAGACAACCCCGTCGGCTGGTCCAAACTGCCGATATTAAGGCTCATATCCTCGCTGCCATCGTCCCAGAAAAGAAACGACCCGCAGGCCCCGCAAAATCCGCGTTTGGCAAACTGCGATGATCGGTACCAGCGCAGCGTTTCCTGCCTCTCGAAGGTAAGATCGGCCTTGGCGACCAGCGCGGCGACCGGATAATGCCCACTTTGCCGACGGCACTGACCGCAATGGCACGCCGAAAGGTCGCTCATCGCACCATCGATATGGAAGCGGACACTGCCGCACAAACAGCCGCCAGACCATTGGCCTTTGTTGGGCTTGGGGTAAGCCACGCATCAGTCTCCCAAAAGGTCCGGGCGTCGTTCCCGGGTGAGAGCCTCGGCCTGTTCGCGCCGCCAGGCCTCGATCTTTTTATGATCACCGGACCTCAGAATATCGGGGATAGCTCGTCCTTCCCATTCGACAGGACGCGTAAAATGCGGATGTTCCAAGAGACCCGACTCAAAACTCTCTTGCGTCCCTGAGGTGTCATTGCCCATGACACCTGGCAACAGGCGGATGACGGCATCCAGCAACACCTGCGCCGCAACTTCCCCCCCCGAGAGCACATAGTCTCCGATCGAGACTTCCTGCAGACCCCGTGCCTCGATCGCCCGCTCGTCCACGCCTTCGAAGCGGCCACAGACAATCACCGCGCCCGGGCCGCCAGCTAAATCCCGCACCATCGGCTGGGTCAGCGGCAGCCCACGGGGAGACATCAAAAGCTTGGGGCGGCCGTCACTGTCGGGCAAATGCGCGTCGAGGGAACGGGCCAGAACATCGGCCCGCAGCACCATGCCAGCGCCGCCGCCGGCCGGCGTATCATCGACCGCGCGATGCTTGTCAGTCGCAGCATCGCGGATGTTGTGAACATCAAGCGACCACACACCGTCGGCAAGTGCTTTGCCGGCCAGCGCCATCCCAAGCGTTCCAGGAAACATGTCCGGGTACAGCGTGAAGATGTCAGCCTTAAA
>JBHJIX010000122.1:0-28295 GCA_050043025.1 Cohaesibacteraceae bacterium | reverse complement strand
AGAATGAGGAAGAAGGCGACCGAATAGACGTACCAGTAGCTGAACGAGGCCAGGATGATGCTGATCAATGCACCCAAAACGCCCGCAGCCTGAGCTGGAAAGGCAATCGCCCAGAGGATCACCCCCCCGACGAGGATTTTGGCAGATATCGTAACGTCCTTGGTGAAGCCACGATAAAAGCCAGACTTGGCCACGCGGATGGGAAGTTCTGTAATGGGCGGTTGGATGGGCATAAAACCTCATGGGGATGCCGGCCTTGGCGAAGGTGCCTGACCGTGGTGCGGAAAATGGTTGGCTTGGTTTCGTCGATCGACGTAGGTGGCAAACGTTATCAACCACATAGAAATTTTGCAAAGAATGCATCCCCTCTGGGCGGAAATAGGTGTATTTCCCTGAGCCTTGCAAACTATTATTCGATTTTTTTACTCAATACGTAACTTCAAAAATCTCATCTAATATTTCATGTGGGCGCCGGGTAATTCCGATTTTACTGATAAAAATTTTTCTTGCTACGGGAGTTTGGCGCGGTAGCGTTTTTTATTGATTGATACTAGATTCCAGTGACTTATCCCCAACCTCACCCGACTGGCCTTAACGCTAGGGCAGGCGCTGCTGACAGTATTTAGTGTTTAGGCCGACGCGCGCGGTGAAAGCCGCTCGGGGAACCTCTGTCGGGGGCACCCTGTCGCTCGGCCATGTTTGTCCCCCAATTGGGTGATGCCAAGCGTTTCTTATGATTCGTAGATGCCCTTGATGGTCACGTCTGATCCGCAATCAACGGGTCAAACGTCATGCCGACCATCGATGTGTAACGGGCTGAAGGCTGCGCAAAAAGGATGGCGGCATGACAGCTGGAAGCAAGTATGGCCGGCGTGTTGGCGGCGGTCTGCTTCAGTTTGGTTGGGGAAGGCCATGAAAGAGTACAAAGCACAAGTCGTTGAACTGTCAGTGGAAGACTGTCTGGATCGGGGTGCGTGGCGAAATTTTGCCGGGATCGCAAAGCTGGAGCCAGGGTTGAACCATCGACAACCTGAAGGCGTTTCCGACACCGTCTCCTACCGCATATCGATCGACACGGGGATTGAGATCCCAGGGGAGTTGTTTGTGGCGTCAGCTTGGGTAACTGGCTGGTATTGCCCGCCGGGGCGACCACAAACCTGCATTGTCAAAAGCGTGACGCCGCGCATCTGCAAAGATCGTATTGCCAAGGTTGATATGGACATTGGCCTCGCCGGTGAGCTGAACATCTACACCGTTGGTTTTTCCTGCTTGGCGCCTGGAAATGAAGCGCCTGTGGACGACCTTAGTGACCATGGCTGACGCGACCTGAGGAGCGGCCGACGTTCGGTTTCGCAGTTCTTGAGCTTGCAATCGGGCGCAACGAGCGTTGTCATCACCGCGTCGTGTCTCCGATTGAGAGCCTTGTTGTGATGAAACTTAAAAAGTCGTCTGTGCAAATGGTGGCCGAGGCCCGGGCCCGGATCGCTGAAGTCGAAACCACCGATCTGATTGCCGCAGCTGATGATTCGGGTTTGGTGATCGTCGATATTCGGGACGTGCGCGAGCGCCAACGAACTGGTTTCATCCCCGGCAGCGTGCATGCGCCCCGCGGTATGGTCGAGTTCTGGGTCGATCCAGAAAGCCCCTACCATAAGCAGGTGTTCGCCCAGGACGGCAAACGGTACGTTTTCCACTGTGCGTCGGGGTGGCGTTCAGCGCTCACCGTGGCGACCTTGCAGGATATGGGGTTCGAGGCCGCGCATCTCAAAGACGGGTTCTCCTCCTGGGTTGAGCAGGGCGGACCCGTGGAGAACGACCCAGAGGACAAGGACGGCTAGACCCGTCTTCCCTGCGCTACAGCGTCACCGGCTTGCCGGTGCGAATGCTTTCATCGGCTGCCAGGCAGATGTGCAACGAGGTCACAGCGTCTTGCATGTGCCGGGTGAGATCGGTGTCGTTCGTGATTGCGTCGATCACGAAACGCTGTTCGGCATCACACAGATCCTGGTGACCAGGTTCGCCCGGCATATCGATCCATTGATCGCCGTCTGGCCGGTGAACCAGAAGGCCGCCCACCTTTGTATGCCCATCGATGTCCGCTGACGCACCTTTGTTGGCGTCTGTGATGGAAACCGCGCCGTTGGGAGAGACGATGTCTTTCACGAAGAACGCCGTTTCCGACATCATCGGACCCCAGCCAGCCTCGTACCAGCCCACCGAGCCGTCCTCGAAAACGACCTGAAGCTGGCCGTAATTGTACATGTCGTCCGCGATCTCATCGCTGAGCCGAAGGCCCATGCCCTGCACGCGCACCGGCTTGGCGTCGGTGACCTGGCACATGACATCAACATAGTGGACGCCGCAGTCCACCAGCGGTGAGGTGGTCTGCATCAGCGCTTTGTGGATGTCCCACTCGGTGCCTGAGGACTGCTGGTTGAGGTTCATGCGGAACACATAGGGCCCGCCGAGATTGCGCGCTTCTTCGATCAGCCGCGTCCAGGACGGGTGGTGACGCAGAATGTAGCCCACAACCAGCTTGCGATTGTTGGCTTTGGCGGTCGCGACAACGCGCTCCACATCGTCGACCGTGGTTGCCAGCGGCTTTTCCACGAATACATGAGCGCCGGCTTCCATGGCGCGGATGGCCAGATCGGCATGGCTGTCGGAATAGGTGGCGATAACGACCAGATCGGGCTTAAGAGCAAGCCCTTCCTCGAAGCTCTCCAACCACGGGTAGGCGCTCAAGGCATCCGGTATGGCTTTGCGAGACCGGTTAACAAGACCAATGATCTCGCTGTCTTGGAAAGCGTGATGGGCCAGGGCGTGGCTTTGCCCCATCTGCCCCATGCCCACGACCAGAACCCTTTTTTGCCGTGTACTCATGCGTTTCAATCAGCTTTCCAGCGTTCGGGCATCGCCGATTGTAACGTCCTTGCCGGTTATCCGCGAGCGCACGGCGGCAAAGGCCATGGCGAGGCTCTTCAGGTTTTCCCGCGCGCCGTTGGAAGGTTCGCGGTCCTCCTCGATCGCACAAAGAAGCTCGCCCATCGTTCCGCTAAAGCCGTCATTGAACCATTGGCCCGTCAGCTTGGGGCGGGCGATACCTTCGGCTGTTGTCAGGGTGACCGTTTGAGCACCAAGGTCCGGTCCGTCCGCCCGCAAGCTCCCTGCGGTTCCGCCAACAAAGCTGGTGTCGCGCGGCCCATGGGGAACGCCTCCATCGAAGACGAGGCTCGCTTGCCCGCCCTCAAAGCCGACAAGAGCTTGAGCAAAGAGCGGAACCTTGTTGGCTTGGCCCGCACCGCGGGTGGCGGATGCAAAGACGCTTTGCGCGCGGTCGCCGACGAGCGAGGCCACGAAGTCAAACCAGTGGACGCCGAAATCATAGAGGATGAGATCTTCGATCTCATCGAAGGGCGTGCCGGCCGTCCAACCATGATCCCAATGGACCGCAACATGGGCTGAGATCACGTCGCCGATGAGCCCGGCGCGAACGGCCTCCCGCATGAAGGCCTTGTGGGGTGCCCAGCGGCCGTTCTGGTTGATGGCGAGTTTCACGCCCTTGTCGTCGGCAAGCTTCACCAAGTCCTCGCCCACACCGAGGTCGGTCACGAATGGCTTCTGGCTGAGCACATGCTTGCCGGCTTCCAGCGCGGCTTTGATGATCGGCGTGCGGTGCACGGGGTGGAGTGTGATATCGACGACATCGATATCGGAGTTGGCGAGAATAGCCTGCCAGTCATCTTCGATGCGGGCGCCCGGACAGAACTCGGCTGCCTTCTCTTCGGCTTTGGAGCGCGTGCGGTTCCACAGGGCGGCAACCTCCCACCGGCCGGTGCGATAGGCGTCGAGATGGCTGGCGGAAATGCCGCCAGTGCCGATCATGCCAATCTTGGGTCGATAGGTCTTTGGCTTGGGCGGCTGATAGGGCACGTCCGGCGCTTCGATTTCCGGCAGGTCAGCTGATTTCAGTGCATAGGTGTTGGTGTCGCCGGCGTCTTCTGTGATTTCGTTGTCGTTCATGGGACGAGGTCCAACGTGCGTTTTTCCAGCGCAGACCGGGCAGCCGTGTCGACGATGCGCTGGGCGGTCAGGCAAAGCTGGGCTTCGAGTGGTCCGGCGACAGGCTCGGCACGTTCCAGGCAATCCAACACATACTCGATCGCGTTACGCTCCCCTTCGGCCAGGGGATTGGCCGGTATGTCATGGCGCTGCGGGTTGGCTCGCGTCTGCACCGTGACGTGCGTTGCGTAGTCGGGGCTGGCGATGGTGCCGTCAGTACCGACAAAGGTGAACCCGCAGGTGGGCTGCGGTTGGATGGTCCAGGGATCGGTGAAGGTGCCCCAGCGGGTCTCCATTTTGGAAAGCCCGTGAGCATAGCGGCACACGGTGATGGCGTGCTGATCGACCTCGATGCCAGCAGCTTCATCCACCGTGCAAGTGACCTCCAGAGGTGCTTTGCCATCCATGTACCAGGTGCCGAGCGTCGCTCCGTAGCCAAGATAGTCGAGCAGCGAGCCACCGCCCGACGCTTTCTTGTACCACCAGCTGTCTGGCTTTTGTCGTTCCACCTCTTCCGGCGTTACCTCGACCTTGTCGGCCAAGTGATAGAGCGGGCCGCGGTTGCCATCATAGAAATGCACTTCGCGAAGCTCGCCGATCAGGCCGTCATCAATCAGGCGCTTGGCGGTGACATGGCTTTCCACCCAGCGCAGCGGCCAGTTGATGATGAGCTGTTTGCCGGTGCCTTCCATGGCCGCCATCATGCGGCGGGCATCGGTGACGGAGGCTGCAAAAGGCTTCTCGACGAAGACATGCAGACCGTGTGGCGCCAGACGCTCTGTATAATCGGCGTGGTCGGCGGTGGCGGCACAGAGGATCGCCATGTCGTAGGGGCCAGCGGCCATGCAGGTATCGAAGTCAGTGAAAACACGGGTCTCGGGGACGTCAAAGGTTTCGACCGCGTGCTGCATCGCCTCGCGCTTGGGATCGAAAAGACCGGCGATCTCAGCATCGGGGTGCTCGTGGACCAGGCGCAACAGGTCGCCCATATGCATGTGGTCGAAGCTGATGCCGACAATGCGAAGCTTGGCCATGATGAGCTCCCTTGATGCTTGGTTTTAGCGGTTTTCGGTCAGGCGCACATAAAGCGCGGTCACTCCCAAAATGATCAAACCGAAGAAGACGACGCGCGCGCCTTGCGGCATTTGCAACAGCGTCAACAGCGTTCCGATGACAGTCAGAATAAGCGCGCCTACAATGGTGCCCGCATAGCTGCCGCGTCCGCCGAAAATGGAGGTGCCGCCGATCACGGCCGCCGCTACGGATGGCAGCAATAGCGGGTTGGCCAGCGACAGCGATGGCGCCCGGATCATGCCGACATAGAGCAGCCCGGTGATGCCGGCGATGAGGCCGACAAGCGCGTAGAGCGCCATGAAGACTTGCCAGCTTCTGACACCGGAAAGCTTGGCCGCATGCTCGTTGGAGCCAAGGGCAAAGAGCAAGCGACCGAAGCCGGTGTAGCGCAGGCCGAGTAGGATGGCGGCGGCAAACGGGACAAAGAGAAACAGGCCATTGGGCATGCCGGCTGTGCGGCCGGTGCCAAGCCACTCCAGAAAATCAGGGATGTCAGCGCCGGTGTTGATGACAAAGCGCTGATAGACCTGCAGGCAACCCGTTGCGATGAGGCCGGTGCCGAGCGTCATGATCAAAGGATGGACCCGTGCAACACCGACGCCGAAGCCATTGACAAGTCCCACGAGAACTGCCGCGCCAAGCGCGATCATCACCCCTGCAAAGGGGCCGTAGAGCGGGGTGACGGAGGCCACCACGAATGCAGACACCGTCGCGACGACGGCAGCGGACAGGTCGATGCCGGCGGTCAGCATGGTCAGCATCTGACAGGCGGCGAGCATAGCCAGCGGGATGGCAAACTTGATCGTGTTGCCGAGCCAGAAGGGGGAGATGATGCCTGGCCGCATGAACTCCAGAACGCCAACGAGGCAGCCCAGAAGAATGATCAGCGGGATAACAGGATAATCGCCCATGAAGCGTCCGATGCGCACATGCAGCGGCGTGGATTCCACCTCTGCCTGGTCTGTCTGATCGATCATGCTCATGTCGATCTCCTTCGCATCATCAGCACGGCGCCGAACATCACCACGCCGACCATGATGGTGCCTTCGATGATGGTCGTCACGTTCGGGTCAACGGCAGCGAGCGTCAGGATGGTGCGGATGATCCGCAGGATGAAGACTGCGATGATCGGCCCGAGCAGTCCACCAATGCCACCGCCGAGGACCACCCCGCCAAGCACCACGGCCGCGACCGAGGCCAGAAGGTAAGGCCCGGGCACCGGTTCACCGATGCCGGTCAGCATAATGAGGCTGAGACCGCCCATGGCGCAAAACAGGCCGCAAATCCCGTAGGCAGCGATCTTGGTGCGCCCCACAGCAACGCCCGAACGGAAGGCGGCGAGCTCACTTGATCCAACCGCATAGATAGAGAGGCCAAGCTTGGAGCGTTTAAGCGGTATCCATACGATGGCGATGGCGAACGCCATGACGATGAGCGCATTGGGCAGGCCATCAACCAGAAACGAGCCTGCAATGGCGCTCTGCAATCCATCGGCAACGGTGCCGCCCGGAGCATTCAGAATGAGGAGCGCTGTGCCTTCCCATACAAAAAGCATGGCCAGGGTCACGACGATGTCGGGCACCTTGGTGAGGACGATGAGCGCGCCGTTGATCATGCCCATGCCGAGCCCCATGGCGAGGGTGATGAGAACAGCGGGCACGGCGCCCATGCTTTCCATCAGCACGGCGGCCGTCACCGCGCAGCCCGCCATGATGGAGGCGACAGACAGGTCGATGCCGCCAACGATGACCACGACGGCCATAGCGGCTGTGGCAAATGCGAAGGGCAGGGCGGCGCGAGCCAGGCTCTCAAGGCCGGATGCGCCAAAGGTCGGCTGCACCAGCTTGGTGATACCGAGAAGGACGAGGAACAGAGCCACGAGGCCCAGCGTCCAGGCATGTTTTTGCGCGAAACTCATGCGGCGTCTGCCCCATCCTTGAGGCCATAGGCGGCCCTCATGAGGGTTTGTTCGTCTGCATCTAATGTGTCGATGATGTCGACCACCTTGCCATTGAAGATGACGACCACCCGGTCGCAGGCAAGCGGTACTTCGTCCAATTCGGAGGTGTAATAGAGGATGGCAGCGCCTTGTTCGGCGAGCTCGCGGACAAGCGGGTAGATCTGGCGTTTGGTGCGCACATCTCTGCCGCGCGTGGGATCGAAGAGAAGTAAGGTTTCAACGCCAGTCGCGAGCCAGCGGCCGATGGTAACCTTTTGCTGGTTGCCGCCGGAAAGCCGGCGCACCTCGCCCTGAGCGCGGGTGTCGATCTGAAGCCGGTCGATGGCAAGGCCCACCCGGTCGCGCTCATGACGCATTCTCAAGGGTCCCCAGGAGCGCATGCGGGCCGCGAAGGGCAGGGCGATGTTCTCGCGCACGGAACGCTCCGAAAGCAGGGCTTCAGCTCGGTCTCCCGGCACTAAGGTCAGGCCAGCGGCAATCGCGTCGGCCGGATGGGTAAAGCTCTTGGCGGCGCCATCAACCTCCAACGTTCCCGAAGTTGGCTTGGTGAACCCGGCAAGAACGTCGAACAGTTCATCCTGCCCCTGACCTTCAAGGGCGACAACGCCCAGCACTTCGCCAGGGTGAAGGTCGAAGGAAACGTCTTGGAGCTTCGGGGCTGCGCCAAGGTTTTTGGCGCTCAGGCGCGGCGTTCCGTTCTGGGTTTTCTTGATGCTACCGGCTTCGCGCTTGCTCAGGTCGATCTTGGCGCCAAGCATCAGTTCAACGACCTTTTCCTCAACACCAGGTTCGATCTTGAGGTCGCCGACGGTGCGCCCGTCGCGCAGCACGGTCGCGCTGTCGCAAAGCTGCGAGATTTCGGTGAAGCGGTGCGAGATGTAGATCACGCCGCGCCCATCATCGGCCTGCTCGCGCACCACGCGCAGCACGCGCTCCACCAGGTCCGTTGGCAGGGCAGCTGTCATCTCATCGAGCAGCAGAACATCAGGCTTTTTGGCCAGCGCACGCGCAAGGTCCAGAATGCGCAGGGTCGCGAGCGGCAGATCCTTGATCATAGCATCCAAGCGCAAGCCTTCAATGCCAAGCTCGCTTACCCAGTGTTGGAAAGCTTCGGCGGACGTATCGCCGAGGCGCAGATTGTCTGCGACATCAAGATCGGGAATGAGGGAGGGTTCCTGATAGACCGGAACGAGCCCTGACGCCTGTGCTTCTGCTGGCGATCCAACGCGCGCTTTCTGGCCGCGGATCAACACCTGGCCATGATCGGCGTGCAGGGCGCCGGTGATAATCTTCACAAAGGTCGACTTGCCGGCGCCATTCGCCCCCATGAGCGCGACTACTTCGCCGCGTGCCACATGCAGGCTGGCTGCGGTCAGGGCGCGCACGGCACCGAAGCGCGTGGCGACGCCGGAGGCGTCCAGCAGGGCTTGGCCGTCTGGTTGGGCCTTGTCAGACATGCTGTTTCATCACATTGTCGGGGGGAGAGAAGGGATCCCTCGCCCGGATGGGCGAGGGTAGTTCTTGTGGTCAGGCCAGCTTATTGGCCGGGACCTTCACAGGCGATGATCTGATCCATTGAGTAGTCGGTCCAACCTGGAATGGTCACCGAGACCGGCCATTCGGGATCAAGGTTCGGGTTCTGTGCAGCAGCGATGGTGGCGCGGCCATCATCGGTGGTGTTTTCCCAAAGGACTGGGTCGACCAGAACGGTTGTGTCGCCCGGTGCTTCGCCGTTCAGGATATCGACAGCAAGCGCGATGCCCGCGCCGCCGACCGAACCTGGGTTGGTGACGGCGGCCCCTTCAAGGCCATCGACCTCAGACAGGTACTGCACGAAACCGGCATTGTCGGCGCCAACGATCGGCACCAGCGGTGCACCGGACTCGGTGAAAGCGTCGACAATCACATTGTCGATGCCCGACGTCCAAACACCGTCGAAGGGGATGCCGGTGGCCAGGAAGTCAAACATTTGCTGCTTGCCCTGGTCCTGCTGCCAGCCAGTGAACACTTCGTGGATCACGTTTATGTCGGAGAACTCGGCAAGCGCGCGCTGGAAGCCATTGTGGCGATCGGTATCGGCCGATACGCCGGCTATGCCGCGCATATAGACAACATCGCCTGAGCCACCGAGTTGTTCGAACAGCCACTTGGCGCCGAGATAGGCATACTCTTCCTGGTTGTTGGAGAGAATGTACGCGCCATCGGCGGTCACGCCGGCATCAACGGCGACGACCACAATGCCCTGTTCGATGGCGGTATCGATGGCCGAATTCAATGCGTCCGGGTTGGACGGGTTGAGCACGATGGCATCGACGCCGGCTTCGATGAGGTTGTTGAGGTCTTCCAGCTGACCGGCGCTATCGGTGTTGCGGTGGGCAACGATCAGGCCTGTCACATCGCCTTCAACGGCAGCCTGGGCACGCATGGCGCAGATCATCTGCTCGCGCCAGCCATTGCCCTGCACCGTGTTGGAGACGCCGATGGTGTAGTCGGCAGCGAAGGCGGCAGCGCCCGTGCTGGCGATTATCGCAGCAGCGGCTGCGCTTGATAGAAGTTTCTTCATTCTTAGTCCTCCCAATTTTGGTTCAATTGCAGCATCACAAGGGCCTGGGGAGCCCGAGATTACTTGATGTATGGAGCCAGGACATCGCGGGCCAACAGGAAGCCGCGTTTGACCTTTTCATCGGTGCCTTCAAACAGCCGATCTTCATGTTCGATGATGATCGGGCCGTCATAGCCGACACGGTAGAGGCCGGCGAAAAAGTCCGACCAGTCAACGTCGCCGAGGCCGCAAAGGCGTGGCACCTGCCAGCCCATGCCAACACTCATGACGCCGTTTTCGTAGAGGCCATCGCGGTCGATCATCACGTCCTTGGCGTGGACGTGCGCCATGCGCGGGCCAAACTCTTTGATGAAGCGGGTCTGATCGATCATCTGCCAGATCAGATGCGAGGGATCGAAGTTCATGCCCACCGCATCGCCCCATTCGGCGAAAATGCGTCGCCAGATCTTTGGGCTGTAGGCGATGTTGTGCCCGCCCGGCCATTCATCATAGCTGAAGATCATGGGGCAGTTTTCGAACGCCAGCGTGACACCGCTGTCCTTGGCGTGCTGAACGATGGGTGTGAAGACATCGACGGCCCGCTCCCAGTTCTCATCGATGTTCAAGGTGCGGTCGCCGCCGATGAAGGTGTTGACCACGCCCACACCCATGACACCGGCCGCCGAGATGACCTTCTTGAGGTGCCCGATAACCTCGGCACTGTGGTCGGCATCGGCATGAAGCGGGTTGGGATAATAGCCAAGCCCGGAAATCGTGATGCCGTTTTCCGCAAGGCCATTCATGATGTCTGCGCCCTGGCTTGCCGTCAGCCCATCCACATCGATGTGGGATGTGCCGGCATGGCGCCGCCGCTCGCCGCCTGATGCCGGCCAGCAAGCGACCTCAAAGGCTGAAAAGCCATTGGCTCCCGCCCAGCTTGCCACGTCCATCAGGCCGCTATCTTCAAACGGTGCTGTGAGAAGCCCGAGTTTCATGCCCAATCGTCCTCCTAAAACTCGCTCAAATCGACCCAGCGGCCTTCACGCGCCGACCGCAGGACGGCATCGCAGAACTGCATTTCGTAGTGTCCATCCTCAAAGGTGGCCCAGGGCGAACTATCCTGACGGCTGCCAGCAGCAACGTCTGCGTAGACGGCGCGAAACAGGCTGAAGAAACTGTCGGCAAAGCCTTCTACATGGCCGGGGGGCAGCGTGGCTGCAGCTGTGCCAATCGGGTTCATCAACCCAAAATCGCGCATCAGCGTTTGGTTTGGTGCGTCGCGGTGGCCGATGAAAAGATGATCTGGTGTTTCATTGTCCCAGGCGATGCTGGCAGTCGAACCAGCGATATCCCAGGTGAGAGAGTTCTTGCGACCGACGTTCACCTGGCTCGTCGACATCACACCGCGCGCGCCGTTGGCGTAACGGATCATGATCATGGAGGCGTCGTCGGTATCGACCTTCACGGTTTCGGTTCGGCCGGCAGCGCTGGAGAAGGTCTCAACCGGACCGATCGGCTTTTGTCGTTCAGGCAGGAAGGTGGTCAGTTCGGCGAAAATGGAGGCGGCCTTCAGCCCCGTGATGAAGCTGGTGAGATCGAGCCAGTGCGTGCCGATATCGCCGACAGAGCGCAGCTCACCGCCAATGTCTGATTGAAGACGCCAGTTCCAATCGGTGTCCTTGGCGAGCCAATCCTGATGGTAATGGCCCGTTAGAAAGCGCACATCGCCAATATCGCCGGCCTTCACCATGCCGTGCGCCTGTTGGTTCAGCGGATAGAAGCGGATGTTGTAGCAAACCGCTGCGACCTTGCCGGAGGCTTTGGCGAGGGTGACCATTTCAGCGGATTCCTGAGACGTCATCGCCAGAGGTTTCTCGCAGATCACGTGCTTGCCGGCTGCCAGAATGGCCTTCACCTGGCTGTAATGGGCATGGTTTGGCGATGTCACATGGACGACATCGACCGTGTCATCCGCCAATAAATCCTCGAGCGTGGCATAGGCATGGGCGACGCCAATTTCCGCCGCCCGCGCCCTGCCACGCTCCTGGGAGGAGCCCAAAACACCACGTACATCCACACCCAGGCGTCGCAGTGCCTGCGTGTGCACGGTGCCGATAAAGCCAGTCCCGATGACGGCTGTGCCAATCATTGCGAAATCCGTCATGTCGAAACCTGATCAAACAATGGAATAGCCTCCGTCGACCGGAAGGCAGGCGCCAGTCATGAAGCCGGCGGCTGGAGAGGCGAGAAAGAGCGCGGCGCCGGCGATGTCACCGGGTTCACCCCATCGATTGAGCGGTGTGCGGGCCTCGATGGCTTTCACGAAATCGGGGTTTTGCCGCGCTCTGGCGGACTGCTCGGTGACGATGAAGCCTGGTGCGATGGCGTTCACCCGGATGCCGTCTTCGGCCCAGGCGATGGCCAGCGATTTGGTAAGTTGCTCAACGCCGGCTTTGGACGCACCATAGGCCGGGTTCTTGGGGCTGCCGAAGCGCGCATACATGGATGCGATGTTGATGACGCTGCCCTTGGCGGCCTTCAGCCCAGCATGCAGGGCCTCGGCGCAGCGAAAGGAACCGGTGAGGTTCACGTCCAGCACGTGGGAGAAAAACTCAGGGGCCATTTCTTCGCCGCGCTTGGTGATGGCGGCACAGTTGATGAGCACATCGACATGGGCACGGGCCTTGGCAAAGGCGCGCACAGCCTTCGTGTCGGTCACATCAAGCTGGGTGTAGGGAAAGTGGCCTTGATCGGCTGCATCGGGCGCTGGTTCCACGCCGGTGATTTCTACGTGAGCGCCAGCATCCTGGAAAGCGTGTGCAATGGCCGCGCCGATGCCGCCTCGGCTTGCGCCAATCACCAGCACTTTGGCGCCGGAAAAGCTCTGGCGATCGATGTCAGACACAGACCGCTCCCGAGATCGTCCGTATGGCGTTGATGCGCAACGCTGCAGGCATTTCGCCTTCCTCCCCGTCGCCCCTTATGGGGTCTTGTAATCGATTGCAGAGCACCTCAAGGGGCGTTTGTCTGCAAATGTAATCCTTTGCATTCTCGTCTGGATGTGAGATGGGAGTCAACCCACCAATTTCGATTCCGGCGTATTCGACCATGGTTCGCAAGCCCGCCACCATCCAGGATGTTGCCCGCGCAGCGGGTGTTTCGACGGCAACGGTCAGCCGCGCGTTGAGCAATCCTGACCTTGTTGCCGGGAAGACCCGCGAGGTCGTTTTCGAGGCTGTTCAGCGCACCGGATACCGCGTCAATCAAGCGGCGCGGAACCTGCGCATGCAACGCGCCGGCGCGGTACTGGTGCTGGTCCCTGATCTTGGAATTCCGTTCTACTCGAAAATCCTGTCGGGCATCAGCGATGGGTTCTCGGCGACCGACTACGCCGTGCTTATTGCCGACACCAAAGGGCGTCCGCTGCAGGACACTGAGCTTGCGGGTTACTTCACCGATGGACGCATCGACGGCGTTATCTCGCTTGATGGTCGTCTGTCGCACGAGTCGCTGGAGAATTGTGAGCGGCAAGGCGTTGGCGAGCGCATCGTGTTTCTTTGCGAATGGGTGGAGGGCACCTCGTTTCCGGCCATTCGCAGCGACAATGCGCATGGTGCCAGGCTGGCCATTCGCCACCTGCATGAGCTTGGCCATCGGCGCATCGCCCATGCCACCGGACCGGAGGGCAATGTGCTGACCATCGCCCGCCGCGATGCCATGCTGGAGGAACGTGCCAGACTTGATCTTCCGGCACGCGATGAATGGATTATTCGCGGCGATTTCTCGGTGGAATCTGGTCATCAGGCCGCGCGCCGGATCATCGAGATGGATGAGCGCCCTACGGCGGTGTTCTGTTCGGCTGATACGGTGGCTTTCGGTCTGATATCGGGGCTCTTGGAGGCGGGATTGTCGGTGCCCGGCGATGTTTCTGTTGTCGGTTTCGACGACATCGACATGTCGCAATATTACATCCCGGCCCTGACAACGATCTACCAAGACCGGCACCAGCTTGGGCGTCGCGCTGCTGCCCGTCTTTTGGAGCGACTTGGCCCTTCGGCCGCCAGTGCAGAAGGCGAAGCGGGCGATCTCATTGATGTGGAGCTTGTGGTGCGCAACAGCGCTGCCCCGCTTCGAGCGGGTGCTTGACGGCCTCATCATGGCGGCGCCCCAACAATCCATTGCTCCAGATCGATCGATTGGCCGGTTAGCGGGGCGGATGCATCCGACAGGAGAAAGGTAGCCAGGCGGGCGGCTTCGGCCTCGCTCACCAGTCGGCCCAGCGGTTGTTTGGCGCCTTGCTCGGCGAGCCAGCCCTTGCCTTTGCCGAATGTTTCTTCGTGCAGAACCCGCTCGGTCTCCGTCGCCACCCACCCCAGATTGATGCCATTCACCCGGATGCGGTCGGCCATGTAGGTGTTGGCTGCATTCTTGGTGAGCGTTTGAAGAGCTCCCTTGGAGGCTGCATAAACCGCAAGGTCGGGCGCGCCAGCATGGGCGTTCATGGATTGAATGTTTACAATGGCGCCTGCCTCGCCGCGCGCCCGCATGTCGGCAATCACCTCACTCATCAGGAAGAACGGAGCACGCGCGTTGATCGCCATCGTCTGGTCCCACATGGCCGGGTCGGCATTGGAAAAGTCGCCGCGCGTGGTCACACCCGCGGCGTTCACGAGTCCATCGATGCGTTGAAATCGGTCCTTAGCGGCTTCGGCAATCAGGGAAGGCGCATCAGGGTTGGTGAGCTCAGTGCTCACGGCCTCCACCGGACAGGGCAGCATATGGATGACCGGATCGCGGTCAGTAAGAATGAGAGCCTCAACCCCGCATTCTGCGGCATGATGGGCGATGGCAGCTCCAATGCCGCGCGCGGCGCCAGTGATGATGATGACCTTGCCGGCGAGGTCGGTGCTCATCCCCCAATCCCGTCCATGAACTTGTCAAACTCGCCATCGCGCATGCGAACCAGATGGCGTTCTTCAGGGAATGTGGCTGACCCAACGTCGTCGACATATTCCCGGAAGGCGGCAATGCGCTCAGCCTGTAGTCGGGCATATTCGGCGGCGAAGTCGCGATAGATTTTGGCATGGCGAGGGACGCGGGTTTTGCCCTCGCCCAATATGTCTTCGGCGAAGAGATATTGGGCATCGCAGCCGGGTCCGGAGCCCATGGACCACAATAGGATATCAAGCCGCTGGCTGCTCGCGGTGGCCACCTCTTCGGGCACGACCTCGATTTCTACCGCTATGGCGCCGGCGTTCTGGTAGGCGCGGCATTCCACGAACAGTGCAATGGCGGTTTCGGCGTCGCGACCGACAGCGCGGAAGCCGCCGGTCCAAGTCGCGCGGGCTGGCACAGTGCCAACCTGGCCCACGAAAGGGATGTATTCGCGGGCAAGGCGTTCAACGGTCTGTTTCGAGCCCGAGCAGTAGAGCGCGTCGGCGCCCGATTCCAGCATCTCGCCGCTGTAGCGCAGATACTCCTCGGCGCTGCCGTACTCCAGATGGGTCTTCCCGGTCATGGAGAAGACTGTAGGGGCCACCTCGCGATAGCGCGGGTGGGTCACAAGCTCGGGGGGAACGGAGGCGATATCGATGCCGGCTGCTTCTGCGGCGGCAGCTTCATCGAGCGAGAAATAGCGCAGCATGGTCATTTGCCGCTTGCCTTTGGCAGCGCGCAGATCGGCGACAGTTGGTAGCTTTCTGGTCATCCATCGGCTTCCTCAGGCGGCGTTGATCTGAGGCACGCTATCCTCGCCATGCAGCTCTTCGCGGTAGGGCTTTGCCGTCGGTGGCAATTCTTTGCGTATGTTGAACGTCTTGTCGGTTTGCTGGCGCTTCAGCGCATCGATGAGCTCGCGATAGCCGTCGACAATGGAGAGGTTGGCGGGCGGCAGATCATCCTTGATCAGCGCATGCAGCTTGGGCAGAGCATGGTACGGGATCATCGGGAACATGTGGTGTTCCACATGGTAGTTCATGTTCCAGTAAATCCAGCGGCTGATCGGGTTCATATGGACCGTGCGGGAGTTCAGCCGGTGATCGAGAACATCCTCTGCCAGCCCGCCATGCTGCAACAGTCCGGTCATCACCATGTGCCAAGTGCCATAGATGCGCGGGCCCCCGATGATCATGAGCGGTAGGAGGGACCAGGTCACCAGCGCCAGCGCGACAGCTGCAAGGTGAATGCCGACGAAGATACGGGCCCAGAACGCGGCCTTGGGCAATTGAATTTCCGGGATGTAGTCGCGTTCGTCGGGGGAGAACTGACCCAGCGCGTTGCGCCACAGGATCGCAAAGTGCTGGAAGACGTCAGGTAGTCCGATGAACATCAGCGCTTTGCGCAGGATGCTGTCAGGGCGCATGAAGCCGATCTCGGGGTCTGCGCCCACAATGATGGTGTCGGTGTGGTGGCGCATATGGCTCCACCGCCAGGACACCGGATTACGCATCACCATGAAACTGGCGATGATGTAGACCCATTTGTTCATCCATGGCGTTTTGAACGCGCTGTTGTGGCCGCACTCATGCCATCGCGAGTCGCAGGCAGAGCCGTAAAGAACGCCGTAGACAAAGAAGAACGGGACGGCCCACCAGGTTCCCCAGGTTGCGACGCCGCCTATGGCGGTCACGATCGTCAGGCCGATCCAGATGATGGTGTCGCGAATGGCCGGTTGATCGCTGCGCTGCATAAGCGCCTTCATCACCTCGCGCGGCACATCGCTGTGGTACCACTGCGCTGAAACCAGCCCGCGCTCTACCGCGTGCTGCCGTTCCGGTCCGGTGAGCGAATAGTCGCGTTTGGCGTAGGTCGCCTCGGCCAAAGCCATGGTCTGTTCATGCTCCCGATCAAAGGCGGCGTCTTGGAGCGCCGATTAACCAGCAGCCTTGATCGGGTGGGCGTCACCGTCAATCGCCATGTGAGGTAATATGACGTTGATTGGCCCTTGATGGTGGCCTTTTGTGTCAAAATACCTCATTTTACCTCATTAAATGTGGTGACGAGCGGTGGTATGCGACCGACACTTGTTGATGTGGCCAAGGCGGCGAGCGTGTCGCCGGCAACAGTGGACCGGGTGATCAATGACCGTCCGGGTGCGTCTGCACGTACGCGGTCTCAGGTGCTCGAAGCAGCGCGTCGGCTTGGCTATCTTTCAGACAGTGATGTGCCGATATCAGCGGCGCTGCGTGTCACTTTCCTGCTGCCTCAGGGCACGAACGCCTACATCGCCGACCTTGCCCGTCAGGCGCGTGAGCAAGCGCAGTTTCAACGGGGTATTGATGTGTCGATCGAACGGCCCCGCGCGCTCGATCCGCAGGGCCTGGCGGACGCGCTTGTGCGGTGTGCTGAAAGTGCGGATGCCATTGTTATGGTGGCGCTCAACCATCCGTCGGTTCGCGAGGCGATGCGCGCCTTGGCGGGCGCTGGTGTCACGGTCCTTACGCTTGCGTCCGACATTTCCGATGCGCCGCGAGATGCGTTTGTTGGAATCGACAATGGCCAGGCGGGGCGCTTGGCGGGTTACACGCTGGGGCGCTTTCTGGGTCGATCACCGCAGGGGACAGTCGCCTTGTTCGCAGGGTCACTCGGTTACCGGGGCCATCAGGAGCGTGAGATGGGTTTCCGGCAGGTGATGGCGGAGGACTATCCGCAGCTTGAGGTTCTGGAGTTGCGCGAAAGCCGGGAGGACCGTGCCAAGGCTCATGGCGAAACGTTGCGCTTAATGGAAGACCACCCTGATCTGGTTGGCATCTACAATGCGGGCGGAGCAACGGTTGGGATCGCCGCCGCCCTGGAGGATAGCGGCGCAGCAGGACGCATTGCCTTCATCGCGCATGAGGTGACGGCTGAGAACAAGCCTTATCTTCTGTCTGGGACTGTGGATGCGGTGATCGATCAAAATGCCCGCGCCCAGATCCAGGAGGTTTACAAGGTCCTGAGCGCTGTATCCTACGGCCAGCGCTATGAGCCCGAGCCGACGCAGCTTCGCCTGATCCTGCGGGAGAATTTGCCAGCCGTTTAGTGGAAGTCCCGCGATTTGGGGATGATGCGCACATTGCGTGGGTGGCGTGCCTCGCTTGTTCGCAGCGCGCTTGGCCTCGTGCTGATGGTGCGTGGCTCTTTCACCAAACCGCCTTTCACGCTGTCGCCGCGAGAGAGAATGGGGCGGATAACCTCATCGGCGCGAGCGAGACTGGCTGGTGCGGTGTGCAGGTTGGAAAGGTTGGCCAACCTATCGGTACGGTCGGCAAGGGAGGTCGCCATCAAATGGATGACGCCTTCCTTGCTGCGCTGAACGTGACCGCAGGCGAGCATCAGCTTTGAGGCCATCACCACAGGGCGGAAGCTTTCCAGCTTGCTCGCCCAAAGCACGATGTTCACAACGCTGGTCTCGTCTTCCAGCGTGATGAAGATGGCGTTGCCCTTGCCGGGACGCTGGCGGATGAGCACCACGCCGGCCGTGCGCACCCACAGCCCGTCGCGAGCTTCGTTCACCTGTTGGCATGTGAGCACCTGTTCGGCATCAAAGCCGGGGCGCAGCAACGTCATCGGGTGTTCTTTCAGCGACAGGCGGGTGGTCTGGTAGTCAGCCACCACATGCTCAGCCAGATGCATGGATGGAAGGTTGGCCGCCGGCTCGGGGCTGAGCTCATGGCGCTGTGCGGCTTCGAATAGCGGCAGTGGCTCATCATCAGGCAGGCGTCGGACGGCCCAAAGCGCATCGCGCCGATCCAGGCCGACAGAGCGGAACGCATCAGAATCGGCAAGCAGCTTCAAGGCGCGGTGGGGCAGGTGAGCGCGGCGCCACAAATCCTCAACGCTGTCATAACCAAGGTCGCGCTCATCTGTGAGGTCTTTAGCCCAGTCCTCGTGGATCCCATCGATCTGGCGGAAGCCATGACGCAGCGCTAGCGCGCCCTCTTCGGCGCGTTCCAGCGTGTTGTCCCAGCGGCTGTGATTGATGTCGGCGGGAAGGACCGTCACGCCATGCTCGCGGGCATCGCGCACGATCTGCGCCGGTGCGTAAATGCCCATGGGCTGAGCGTTCAAGAGCGAACAGGCGTAGAGCGCCGGATGGTAGTGTTTGATCCAGGAGGAGATGTAGACGAGCTTGGCGAAGCTCGCTGCATGGCTTTCGGGAAAACCGTACTCGCCGAAGCCCTTGATCTGGTTGAAACAGCGTTCGGCAAACTCGCGCTCATAACCGCGGGCAACCATCCGCTCGACCATCTTCTGCTCGAACATGTGGATCGTGCCCACATGGCGGAAGGTTGCCATGGCACGGCGCAGACCATTGGCCTCCTCGTCGGAGAACTCGGCAGCGACCATGGCGATCTTCATCGCCTGTTCCTGAAACAGCGGCACACCCAGCGTGCGGCCCAGCACGCTGCGCAATTCGTTGGGATCGTGGGGTGGTGCCGGTGAGGGAAAATCCACGCCCTCTTCGCCATTGCGGCGGCGCAAATAGGGGTGGACCATGTCGCCCTGGATCGGGCCGGGCCGCACAATGGCGACCTGAATGACCAGGTCATAAAACGCCTTGGGACGAAGGCGCGGCAGCATGTTCATCTGCGCCCGGCTTTCCACCTGGAAGACGCCGATGGAATCGCCCTTTTGAAGCATGCCGTAGACCTCTTGGTCCTCCTGCGGCACGTCTGCGAGCGCATAGTCGATGCCTTCATGGTTACGCAGGAGATCAAGGCCTTTGCGGATGCAGGAGAGCATGCCGAGGCCGAGAACATCGACCTTCATCAGGCCGAGTGCGGCGATATCGTCCTTGTCCCACTCGATGAAGGTGCGGTTATCCATCGCCGCATTGCCGACCGGCACGAGCTCATCGAGCCGGCCTCGCGTCAGCACAAAGCCCCCAACATGCTGTGAGAGGTGGCGCGGGAAACCCATGATCTGATGGGCTAGGTCCAGCACGCGCTTGATAACCGGGTTGTCCGGATCAAGGCCGGCCTGACGAATGTGCTTGTTGTAGACCTCGGTGCCGAAGGAACCCCAAACCGTGCCGGCCATGCGGGCGGTGACATCCTCCGTGAGCCCCATCACCTTGCCGACTTCGCGCAGGGCGCTGCGGGGCCTGTAGGAGATGACGGTGGCGGCAATGCCAGCCCGGTCGCGGCCATAGCGTTCATAGATGTGCTGGATGATTTCTTCGCGCCGCTCATGCTCGAAATCGACATCGATATCGGGCGGTTCCTTGCGTTCCGAAGAGATGAAACGGGCGAAGAGAAGGTCATGCTCGGCCGGATCGACGGCGGTGATGCCCAGCCCGTAGCAGACGGCGGAATTGGCGGCGGCTCCACGCCCCTGACAGAGGCTGCCCTTATCGTTGGCTACGCGCACAATGTCGTGGATGGTGAGGAAGTAGGGTGCGTAATCAAGCTCATCGATCAGCTTCAACTCATCGCGCTGTAGCTGCTTCACCTTCTCCGGCACGCCGGTGTCGTAGTAGCGGTAAGGTGCGTGCTTCCACACCAGTTCTTCCAGCCAGCTCTGCGCGGTGCGGCCCGGTGGGATGGGCTCGTCGGGATAGGTGTAAGCGAGCTGGTCGAGCGTGAAATCGATGCGGGTGAGGATGGTCTCGATCTCGGCGAGGGCTTCCGGCGCGTCCTTGAACAGGCGCGCCATTTCCTCAGGCGCTTTCAGGTGGCGCTCGGCATTGGCTTCCAGCAGCGTGCCGGCCATCTCCAGCGTGACGCCTTCGCGGATGCAGGTGACAACATCCTGCAAGGGGCGCTGCTCGGGCCCGTGATAGAGAACGTCATTGGTGGCCAGCAGCGGCACGCCATGGCGCTCTGCACAGTCTTTCAGGGTGAGGAGATGACGCCGGTCCTTGCCCTTGCGGCCCATGCTGGTCCCGAGCCACAGCGTATCGCTCACCGTTTTGGTAAGCATGGTCAGCGCGTCCTCCAGCGCGACCACATCATCGTCCGGCATGAGGATGAGCAGAAGCCCGCGCGCATGCTTGATGAGGTCCTGCCGGGTGAGGATGCAGTCACCCTTTTCGGCGCGCCGTTTGCCAAGGGTGAGGAGGCGGCAGAGGCGGCCCCAGCCCTCCTTGGTTTCGGGGTAGGCGAGGATGTCCGGCGTGCCATCGGCAAAGACCAGCCGCGCGCCGACCACAAGCTGGAAGGCCTCGGCCTGCGCGCGCACCGCTTCATCCTCGGAGGTGCGCAATTCTTTCAAGGCGCGATAGGCGCGGGCGGTACCGGCGACGGAGTTGCGGTCGGCAATGCCGATCCCCTGATGGCCAAGGATCAGGGCCTGGGTGACCAGATCGCCGGGCTGCGATGCGCCGCGTAAAAACGAGAAATTTGTCGTCGTCGCCAGCTCGGCATAGGTGGGGGTGTCCGTCATGCGAACACCCCATGGACGACCCAACTCGGCTGGTTGGTCTCGCGCTGATACAGACCCTCGCGGAAGAGCCAGAAGCGGCGGCCATCGGCATCTTCCACGCGGTAATAATCACGGGTCGGCAGGGGCGTGTCCTGTTGCCACCATTCCGGCGCGATGCGCTCCGGTCCTTCGGCGCGAGCAACCTCATGCAGCACCCGCCGCCAGCGGAATTTCAGCGGCGGGCCATCGGGAATTTCCGCCACCGCCTCGATGGGCTGAGGATGCTCGAACAGATGAATGGGGCGGCTCGGTGGATCGCCGGGCAGGGGAGCGGGCCAGCTTTTGTTTTCTCCATCGTCTCCTTGCGCTTTGCGGGCGTCCTCATAGTCCTTGGCCGGGACCATGTAGACAGCGCGCTCTGGGATATGCGTGTCGGACGCCACGAAGCGCAGCACCGCCTCGCGCCCCAGGCGCGTTGTCAGCCGGTCGATGAGAGCGGCGATGTCAGCAAGGGCGGCCTGATGACCATCCAGGCTCACCTGCGGTTGCTCGAACGGAGCCGAGACAAGCACCGCCAGACGGATGAGATCATAGCCAAAGCCGGGATCCAGCGGGTCGGCCAGCGTGTCGATACGGTCCTGGAACAGGCGCACAATCGGACCTGCCTGACGCAGGGCGAGAGAGGTTTCCACCCGCAGGCGGCGTACCGCGCCATCGGTGCGGAACAGGCTGAGTTCGAATGCCCTGCCGCCTTCGCCGCGCGCTTCCAGCATGGAGCCGGCCTCGCCCATCAGATGGGCAAGTGTCGCCATGACGTCTTCCTCGCGGCCGATGGGTTCGCCAAAGCGTCGCTCCACCGTGCAGGGCGGCAAGGGTCGGCGCGGGGTGATGGAGATATCGTCTTCTCCCAAGAGACGGGCAAGCTTGGTCGGCAGGGCCTGGCCGAAGCGGGCGGCGAGCGGTGTGCGCGGGCGTGACGCCAGATCGCCGAGGGTCGCAAGGCCAGCGCGGCTGAGGGCGCGAGCGGTCTCATGGCCCATGTCGAGTGCATCGACCGATAAGGGCGCGGCAGCATCCGGTTCATTGCCAGCGGGCACAATCGCCCCGCCGCCAAAGCGGGCAATCGCGCGGGCGGCATCCGGCGTGCCGGCAAGGGCACTGACAAGGGTCATGCCAGCATGAGTGAGACGCTGGGCGAGGTCTTCCCGCAGTGCCGCCTCGCCACCGAACAGATGCGCGCAGCCGGTGATATCCATGATGAGGCCGTCCTCCTCATCCAGCGCAACGAGCGGTGTGTAGCGGTCACAAAAATCAGCCAACCGTTCCAGCCAGTCGGCATCGGCCACCATGTCGCGCTCCATAGCGACAAGGTTCGGTACGCGGGCGCGGGCATCAGCCAGGGTCAGCCCATGCTCCAGATTTTGCGCCACCGCCTCGCGGCTCAGCGCGACCAGCCGCATGGCGCTGCGCTGCTTTTCAATGAAGACGGTCGGTCCTTTAGCCGGTGCGCGCGAGAGCCTGTGCGTAATCTGCTTGCTGGTAGCTGCCTGCCTTCCCATCTGGCGGGCCAACCGGTCGGCTGCCAGATAGGGAAACCAGACGGCGAGATAGCGCCGTGCGGGAGGATGACGGGACGGACTGGAACTGGCCTGTTTCATGCTGCCACTCCACGCGCCAGCGCTGACCGGTCTTGCCGGCGCGGTTGCGTAATAAGGTGAGATCGAAGCTGGGATGCCCGGGCGCGTTCGCGGCCATGGGGCGCGAGGGGGCGGGGGTGACCTGCCAGCGGGTGATGGCGGCGCTGGGCAGAGGCTGGGCTGCCACCTGAAGCATCAGCACCGTGACGCCGGATTGTTCTGCTGCCAGGGCGAGGCGCCTGGTGATGGTCAGGTCAAGCTCACCAGCCCGGTTCCAGAGCTCCAGAACAACGGTACCAAGCGCCGTGCAGCGTGCGGCCTCAAGCCCGGCGGCTAGAAGGTCGGCCACGGTGCGTGTGTTGACCAGCACCAAGGTGTCCAGAACAGGCCCAAGCTGCGTAAAGCCAGGCGCGTGCAGCCGTCCAACCTCAAAGCTTGCCACATGCTGGCGCACCCACAGGCTGGGCTTGGGGTCCAGTTTGCCGCTGCGCTGCAAGATACCGCAGGCGAACCCCGCCATGGCTGCGAGGCTGGTGGTGTGCGGTGCATAAAGGTCATGCAGCGCGCCGCGCGCCAAGCCACCGCCAACAGCTTCATCCAGCTCTTCAGTGCCCAGGGAGATATGGCCGTGCGGTGCCGGCTGATCCTGCGCGCAGACGCGTTTCAGCGCTTCCAATGTGGGTTTTTGGGCGAGTGTTTGCTGCTGCATGGCGTTTTATGTTCATCTTTTGTTCTCATTATCGCCAGCCTGCGCTGAGAGTCAATTTCTCCCTTGTTCAAAGCTGTGAGGCAGTGACGAAGAAGGCGCGCTATCCGCGCGCCACCTCAATTTCTTCGGGCATCGGGTTCCAGTCGAACATGGCGCGGACAAGGCCATGGTCGGAGGCACCCTCCTCCTCGAAGTCTTCGCGGTTCAAATGGTCGTTGTAGACCTCAAGCTCGCGGAACGACCAATGGCGTTTGCGGGAGTGGTCGTAGAACTCCTCAGACACCAAAATGTGGTCGAGGCTCTCCATCTTATGCTTGAAGATGTGGGTGTAATAAACGTGCCGCATGGCGCGGTACTGTTGCAGCCGTTCGGCAGAATACAGCCCCTTATCAGACGTAAGGCCGGCTCGGCTCTTTTGCACCACGCGGTAGGTCGGCTGATCGGAAATCAGCTCATTGGTCACCGAGGTTGTGCCATCGTTCAAATCGCCCAGCACGACAACGGGTGAGATGGAATCATCCTCCTCCGACACCATCACCTCGTTGAGGAGCGCCCGCAGCGCGCCCGCTTCCATGATGCGGCGAATGTGGGAAACGGCGGACCGTGTGATGCCGGCGTGGAATTCCAACGCGACTGGCAGGTTCTGCTCTGGGAAGCTCAGCCGCGCCGGCCCTTTGGATTTCAGATGTGCCACATAGACGCGAACGGGCGGCGGCTTGGGGCTTGTGCCCTCAGGCTGGATGGTGGCCACCAGCACAGGGCGTGAAAACTTGCCGATCGTAACGGTGATTTCCTCGCTCGCGCCCGTCGTCTCACGCAGCGTGTCGAAGCTGAAGTTATCGGGAAAATCAGCAATCCAGTCGGCGCCCGGTTCAAGCTGTGGGTCGCCGCGCCTGTCCTTGCGCACAGCAAGTGCCACCTGCGGGCGTCCACGTCCCGGCGCATCGCGGGCGACCAGATCGTACTCGTTTAGCATGTCGGCTTTGGCAAAGGCGGCTTCGAATGCCTCGCGCGCCCACAACTCCTGAAAGCCGATGATTTCAGCGTCGAGCTTTTTTAGCTGCTCGGCGGTCCAATGCAGCTTGGCCTCATAAAAGGCTCGGCCTTCCGCATTGTCCTCAATGGCAGGCCGGCGGCTGTCATAGGTGATGCCGCCGGGTACTTGAAGGTTGAGCAGGTTGAACGTCGCGAAGCTTAAGTCGCGCATATTGGCACGTGGCATGGTCCGGGCTCCCCTCTTGTGAGGGGAGAGACCTTAAGCCGGCTTCATGACATTGTTGCGATCAACTTGCTTGCAGCATTCTTTTAATGATCAATTCAGTAATTCACCTGAGCCGCCGTAGCGTTTCTTTTAGCTGGAGGCTGGCCGGGAAACTAATGACTGGACGGTGTAAACCAGAATGGCTGCCCCTATGGCTCCAGCGACCGCAATGCCGAGCAGCAGGATCACATCGACTGGTCCGCCAAGGTCGCCGAAGCCTGAATGGGTGACGAACTGGACGAACAGAACGGCCACAATCGCACCAATTGGCATGGAAAGCTGAGCGAGCAGGAACTTCCGCCAGCTGACCGCACGGTCTCTGATCAGCACGTAGATGTAGCCCACGGTGATCGCCAGAGCGGCCACCACCATGATCCAGAACAGGCCAGCGCCGAACATTTCTTCAAACACCGCCAGGAGCGTGGTGAGGGTGAGTTCTTCCATAAGTCTTCTCCTTCCGGTGTGCGGTTACGCGTCGCCGCGCAGCATGGCGTTGTAGGTCGCCTTCAGCGCGACTTCCTTCATCAGCCAGGAGATCCAAAGCTCTTCCAGCGGTGCGATCACGCCTGGGAAGGAGGGGACGAGATTGTTGTTGTAGTCGAACTCAATCAGCATCGCCCGGCCGATGCGGGTGATGAGCGGGCAGGAGGTGTAGCCATTGTAGCGTTCGGTGCCTTCAGAGCCCGCGATCTGCGACACGATCTGATCTTCCACCACCGGTACCTGCCATTTGGCGCTCGCCGCTGTTTTGCCCTTGGGCACGCCGGCAACGTCACCAGCAGCGAAGACTTCTGGATAGCGGGTGTGGCGCAGCGTGTGCGGATCGACCTCGACATAGCCCTGGCCGACCCAGCGATCTGCCCAGGGGAGGGGGGAGTTGCGCCCCACATCGGGTGCGGTCATGGGCGGGATGACGTTGACGAAGTCGAAGGGTAGTTCCTGCGGCCCATCCGGTGTGTTGAAGGTGGCGATGCCGCGGTCAGCGTCGATGGCCCGCATCACATGGTTGTGGACGGTGTTGAAGCCGCGATCCTCAAACAGCATGCGCACCTTCTCGTTCACAATCGGCACGCCGAACAGTGACCCGGAATGGGCGGCATAGGTGATCTCGACATTGCCGCGCGAGCCTTTGCGGCGGGCATAATCGTCGGTGAGGAAGGCGTATTTCAGCGGCGCGCCGGCGCACTTCATTTCTGTCGCTGGACGGGTGAAGAGACCCTGCCCGCCTTCATCAGTGAAGCGGTCCATGGCCGCCCAGGTGCGTGCTGCGTATTCAGGGCCGGCATAGACCGCGCCAATGCCCTTCTCGCCGACCATGTCGAGCGAGAAACCGTCAATCCCCTCCCAATTGAGGCGCAAGCCCGGCGCGACGATGAGATAGTCGTACGGGACGCTGGTGCCCGAGGTCGTGGTGACCGTTTTGGCTTCCGGATCGATATCGGCGGCATACTCGGCGATTAGATCGACGTCGCGCGGCAGCCACTCGGTCGTTTCCGATACCGAGTAGTTGGCCGGTTTCAGGCCCGCCGCAATGAGTGTGAAGCCGGGCTGATACCAGTGCTCGGACCGGCCATCGATGATGGTGATGGACGCGCCATCGAGGCGATCATTCAGCCGGTTGGCAAGGGCGGTGCCGGCAGCTCCGGCGCCCAGGATGACGATGCGTGCTGACGTTGAGACCTTTTGCGCGCGCACCCGTGTTGTGGCGCCGCCAAAGGCCGTGGTTGCCGCTAGAAGCGCTGCGCTGGCTTTGAGAAAAGCGCGGCGGGCGGTCAAAAAATCCGTCATGTTGGGTCTCCCGTATGCATGGTTCCCTGCCGTGTCGCGGAACTGGCCGTGGGCGACGGTAGGGTCCTCATCCTTGGATGGTGGTCGGCGCGTTCGGTCGCGCGCTCTGTGCCAGCCGGCCTTGGCTCATCGGCAATGCCTCGGTGGTCCGTTGGCCGCACTAAGGTCCGCCAGGTGGCCGTGGTCTGTGACTTTGTCACCAATCGCGACCAAAGTTGCAGCAAGCGAAGGGCGCGTCATTGCGCTTTCGCAACCGGTTTCAAATGCCGCTGGATTGTTCTCTTGATCGGTTCGTTTGCCGGTTTCATAGTCGGCTTCACCAAGAACAGGCCAAAAGGCCGTTACCCGGGAGTGTGAGCATGAGCGCAGAGCTCAAGGACTATATCCGCGAAACGAAAGCCCATTTGCGGGCGCAGCAAGATGTGGCAGCTGCCTTTGCCTCCGTGCGCGAGGCGATGAAGCGCGAGGTGGAGGGCATTCGCGAGGTATCCGAGAAGGGCAACAGCGTGATCCCCGAGGTTGCCTTCAAGGATGTTGAAGCGGGGTCCGTACCTGCCTCCACCATTGCGGCGATCCGCAGGACGGGGACAGCTATTATGCGTGGGGTGTTCCCGCGCGATCAGGCCGAATCCTGGAACCGCGAGCTTGGCGCTTACATCGACCAGAACGACTATTTCACCAAGGCCAAGGAGAAGGCCGGGCTCGACAAATATTTCTCGCAGCTCGATGCCGGCGCGCCGCAGATTTTCGGTCTCTACTGGTCGAAACCCCAGGTGATGGCGCGCCAGGCTGAGCAGATGGCAGCGACCAAGCGCTTCCTCAATGGCCTATGGGATATCGCCGGGCCGATGGGCGATGAGTTCGATCCGAATATGGATTATGCCTATGCGGATCGCACCCGCCGCCGTGAGCCGGGTGACACGACGCTAGGCCTCTCACCGCATATGGATTCAGGGTCTTACGAGCGCTGGTTGGACCCGGCCTATCAGCGCATTTATGGCCCGATCTATGAAGGGCACTGGCAGGACTACGATCCTTGGAAGGCAACGTTCCGCACCCAGACGCGCGAATACTCCTCGCCGGCGGTGTGTTCCATGTTCCGCACCTTCCAGGGCTGGACATGCCTGACCCCGCAAGGCCCTGCCGATGGCACCTTGCGCGTTATCCCGTCCGCCAAAGGCATCGCCTACATTCTCTTGCGCGCGCTTCAGGATGATGTGCCGGAGGATGACCTCTGCGGAGCGCAGCCGGGCCGCGCGCTTTCCTGCGATCCTGACTGGCATGGCGAAATTCTTGAAGGGTTGGTATCGATCCCGCTCGTTGAGCCAGGCGATACGGTCTGGTGGCACCCTGACGTTGTCCATGCCGTGGGCGATGAACATCACGGCAAAGACTATGCGAACGTGATCTATATCGCTGCCTCGCCCAAATGCCCGAAGAACGAAGCCTATGCCCGCAAGCAGTCGGCAAAGTTCCTGAAGGGCGAAAGCGCGCCAGACTTCGCAGCGGAAAACTATGAGGTCGATTTCGTTGGCCGCGCGACGCTTGATGATCTCACCGAGCTAGGCCGCAAGCAGATGGGGCTGGAAAGCGCGTAAGGGATCGTCTCGCCCGAAAATCCACGAAAGCTAGCAATGGCGTTCTGTGCATGACGCGCGGAGCGCCATTGTCATGCTTGAGATAGCCATCTGGCGGGCGTATCTGTGGCGTTCATCTTGGAGATTATCTGATGCCTGCCACCGTTCACGCTGACCTTGCTGCTTCCATTGGAAACACGCCTTTGATCCGCCTTAACGGACCGTCGGAAGCGACCAGGTGTGAGATTCTCGGCAAGGCTGAGTTCCTCAACCCCGGCCAGTCGGTGAAGGACCGTGCGGCGCTCTTCATCATCAAGGATGCCGTTGCTCGCGGCGCGTTGA
>JBHJIX010000121.1:0-23092 GCA_050043025.1 Cohaesibacteraceae bacterium | reverse complement strand
CGTGCCGTTCCGAGCCGCAATGGCGGCTTCCTAGTTGTCGGCATCGCTATGGGATCGGGCGTGACGCCAGAGACCAGTGCGCGGCTGCCAAGCTGGCCGATCACGCTTGCCATGGTGGTTGTTTCGCTGCCGGTGATCGTGGGCGGCGTCTACACCTACCTGAACCGGATGGTTGGCTGGAATCGGGCAACGGCCTTTCTGTCGTCACTGCCGGGCGCCCTTAGTTTCCTGGTTGCTCTTGCGCCCTCAACGGATGCCGATGTGCCGCGTGTGGCCATCGTGCAATCTTTCCGGGTGGCGATGCTCGTGGCACTGCTGCCGATTGTTGCGCTGTTCGTTGGTGAGCCGGTCACGACACCGCTGGCGAGCAACTCACTGGGCCTGGCCGATGCGGTGATGCTCTATGGCGGCGGGATTGGCGGTGCGATCCTGGAGCATCTTCTTTGCGTACCGGGCGGACTGCTGGTTGTTTGGCTTTTTGTCAGCGCGCTTCTGCTCGTTTCTTGCGCCGTGTTGGGCGTTCCGACGGATTGGCTTTCGGTTGCCGGGTTCGTCATCCTTGGCACGCTGGTCGGCTCGCGCTTTACCGGAACAAGCTGGTCGCAGCTTGGCAGCGTCGTTTGGGTTTCGCTGGTCAGCTTCGTGCTGAGTGCCGGGCTTGCCGCATCGATTGCCATTTTCGCCTCTTGGATCACCGGGCTCGATCTTATGAAGCTCATCCTAGCCCTCGCACCCGGCGGCCTGGAGGTGATGGTGGTGCTGGCCTTTGCGCTCGACCTCGACCCGGCCTTTGTTGCTGCCCATCATCTTGCGCGCTTCCTGCTTATTGCGCTGACAGCGCCCTTCTTGCTGCGCCTGTTTCACATCCCTATGCGTGTATCAAAATCACCTACATCCTAAGGTAAGGCATTGAAACTGCGTGCAATTGGCGCGCGATCACTAACGCTTTGTTCAAGGATATTTGCTTTAGTGCTTGCGGGTCAGAACCGACCCCAATCGCGCGTACCGACCGAGTTTTTGTATGTATGACATGTCCGATCTGCGCGCACTTGTCGTGGATGACAATGTGCATATGTGTCGCCTGATCCGGGCGATGCTGGGCGGATTCGGCATTCGCGATGTCATCGAGGCCAATGACGGTGCGGACGCGATCGAGCGGCTGAACACCAACGCCATCGACCTTCTGATCATTGATTGGGAAATGCCGGTGCTGGATGGCTCACAGCTTGTGCGGCTGATCCGCAAGCCTGACCATCCGCTGGCCTATGTGCCGATCATCATGATCACCGGGTACTCGACGGAAACGCGAGCGCGCGAGGCGATGCGGCTGGGGGTGAACGATATTCTGCTCAAGCCTTGCTCGTCCAAAGCGCTCTATCAACGCATCGTCGACACCTTTCTCAACCCGCGGCCCTTCCTGAAAACCGATGACTATTTCGGCCCCAAGCCACGCCTTGAGATCGAAAAGAAACCTGCCTTCCCCACACCCTCTCTGGAAGACCTGACCGGTTCAGCACTGGAAAGCGGTGAGCTTGCTATTGAGGAAGATATGCCCGGTTTTGCCGACCCTGAGGCTGAACCGGCCAAGGGCTTTGCGATCTAGCGCGCTTGGATAGCGTGCTACTTATCCCCACCCTGCTCTTCTGACTGACACTCCCTGCACACCCCAACCAGGGGCCCATTTGCAAAGGGAGTGTTGCCCCATGGCCGATCCAGCATGGTTGCGCGAGGCCGAGCGCCATCTTGGCACGCAGGAATGGCCGGGCCGGCGGCACAATCCGGCAGTTGTTCGGTTTTTCGCCAAGGCTGGCTTTGGCGGTATCCGCGACGATGAAACGCCCTGGTGCGCTGCCTTTATCAATGCCGTCATGGCCGCCTGCCGCCTGCCGACCACCGGCAAGCTGACAGCCCGATCATTCCTCGCGTGGGGCGAGCCCCTTCAGCAGCCCAAACGGGGCGCGGTCGCGGTTTTCCGCCGTGGCCGGTCGAATTGGCAGGGCCATGTCGGCCTCGTCGTCGGCGAAGATGCCACGCACCTCACCATTCTGGGCGGCAATCAATCCAACGCTGTCACCCGTGCCCGCTATCCACGCAGCAAACTGCTTGGCCTGCGCTGGCCCTCCCGCTCATCATCCTGAGGAAACGCCATGTCTCATCGCAATCCTTGTTTGCCCCCGCTGGTGGTCTTCGCTTTTGCGGGCTTCGTTACCCTGCCCTCCTCCGCGCTGGCCGCGACAAGCGTTGATGTCGGCTGGGTTATCGACTCGCTGGCACCCTTTGTGGAAACCGCCCTTATCGCGGTCGCCAGCGCGCTTGTTGGCTGGCTCGCCTCGCGCCTTTCGCGCTGGATTGGATTGGAGATCGACCGCGACCATGCCGAAGCCCTGCAAGGGGCCATTGCGCGCGGGGTCCGACACGCCGTGTCTCTGGTGAAGACTGAAGCGCGTGAACATACGACCATTGACATTGAAAGCCGACTGATCGCGGAGACCGCGATCTACCTGGAACAGCTGATGCCCGATGCACTCGACCATTTTGTGCTGACAGACGATGCGCTTGATCGGCTCATCCGTGCGCATCTGGGACCAGACGTGCTGCACTGGGCGACCGAGCCGGAACCTGCGCAATGATTGAACTCGCCGCCGCTCTTGTCGCGTCCCTTTTTGGCGTGCTGCTCGATCGATTTGACCGCTGGTCAGATCGCCAAAAACGGCACCAGGCTGCGATCCGGCAGGACCGTGCGGAGCAAAAGCGCGCCATCGAAAACGCCCGGGCTAGGATCGAACGGGAGATCGCCAATGAAACCGATCTTAGCGCTCTTGTTGATCGGCTCTAGCGGCCTTCTGGCGGCCTGCGAAACCGGAAGGCGCGACGGTGTGGGCGAGGCAACGTTCGTGTGTGCTTTGCACCCCATTCGCGTCAGTGACGAAACACGTGCGCATCTGCGCGCACCCCTGGCGCGATTCGATGGTCTGCCGGATGGTTATGAAGGCTTCCTGCGTGCCCTTGCGGCCCACAATGCGATGATGGCGGCGCTTTGCCCGGAGCGGTAGCTGGCCCGGCCTAAAGCTGCTGGGAGAGGTCGTAGCCGGCTTTCGACGTCAGCTCCAATACCTCATCGCGCGGGCGATGGCGCACCTCATTGAAGGCCCACAGCATGATGGAACGTGTACCGGAGCGGCAATAGGCCAGCACTTTTCCTTCGGCATTGCTGACAGCTTCGGCCATCTGGGCCACGTGCTGCGGGCCGAACATGCCGGATGCGATGGGAATGAAATGCACGGCCATCCCAAGCTCTTCGCTGCGGGCCGTTACGGCTGCAATTGCCGGCTGGCCCGGCTCCTCATCGTCGGGACGGTTGCAGATGATGGTCTGATAGCCAGCGGCCGCGACGGTATCTAAATCGCCCACTTCGATTTGCGGACTGACAGCGAATGTGTCGGTGACGGGGCGGATATCCATTGCGTTGCTTACTCCGGGAGGCGGATGATGATGTGTCCGGCTGACGTTCAAATGCGGATTTGCCGGGGTCACGCGGTGCCATGCCAAAGCCGGCTAAGGATCGATATGACCTAGATCAGTTCCTATGGTGCACCGCACCAAAAGAGGACAAGCACATGCTGATATTGTTTTCAAGAAAGGTAAAATGCCGCAGAGTCAATTCCAAAACGGCAAAAATCTTTGCAGGCTTACCCTTGGGAGAACCTTAGGACAGCAGGACGATCCGTCAAGGCGATGCGCCCTCGGGTCAGCCGCACCCAGCCCCGACGCTGAAACTCCTGAAGCTGGCGTGAGATGACTTCACGGGCCGTCCCCAACTCCGTCGCCAGCTTTTGGTGCGTGGTCGTCAGCGTGTCTTGCTCATCGGCCTGATCGAGAAGCCGCTGGGCCAATCGCAGGTCGATACGTTGAAAGGCGACATCGTCGATGACCATGAACAAGTCGGTCAAACGCTTGGCGTAGGCGGCAAACACAAACTGACGGAAGGTATCAGAGCCGGAAATGAGTTCCTCAAACACCGGACGGGGGATCGCCACAGCCTCGATCTCGGTTTCCGCGATGCCCTCGGCGGCCGGGCCTTCATAGGCCAGAAGGCATGCTGAGGTGAGGATGCAGCTTTCGCCGCCGGACACGCGGTAGAGCACGATTTCCCGGCCGCTTTCGGCGACCTTTTGCACCCGTACCGTGCCTTCGGTCAGAAGAAGGAGCGATTGTGGTTCCTTGCCCTGACCGAAAAGGACCGTGCCTTCTTTGATGTGAACCGTGCGTGCCCGCTCAACCAGCGTGGTGCGCACCGACTCATCCAGCGCAGCAAGGCCGGGGAAATGCTCCAGCCAGTTTCCCGTTTGCGTGGTAACAGGCTCGGCGATGGCGGTATCGTGCGCCATGCGCGGTCCTCCCATCTTTTGTTCACTCACCGATTAAGCGCGACAGGCGTGCCGGCCCGTTCCGGTGGGTCTAGCGGAAGACGACCGTCTTCTGGTCGTTGATCAAAATCCGCCGCTCCAAATGGTATAGCACGGCGCGCGCCAGAACCTGACTTTCCACATCGCGGCCGGCAGCCACCAACTGGTCGGAGGTCATCGAGTGATCAACACGGATAACGTCCTGCTCGATGATTGGACCTTCATCCAATTCCGGCGTCACATAGTGCGCGGTCGCACCCACCAGCTTCACCCCGCGATCATGGGCACGGTGATAGGGCCGGGCGCCTTTGAAGCTTGGCAGGAAGGAATGGTGGATGTTGATCACCCGGCCTTCAAGCGTGCGCGAGAGGTCATCGGAGAGGATCTGCATGTAGCGGGCAAGCACAACCAGATCGACGCTTTCGCGCTCGATCAGTGCCTTTAGTTCCGCTTCCTGCTCGGTTTTGTTTTCTTTTGTCATCGGCAGATGGACAAAAGGGATGTCCTCCGACTCGCCCCGGCGCCGCCATGTTTCATGGTTAGAAACCACAGCGACCAGATCCATCGGCAATTGGCCGACTTGCGAGCGATAAAGAAGGTCGTTCAGGCAATGGCCGAATTTCGACACCATCAGGATGACGCGCGGCTTCACCGACACATCCATGACATCGAACGCCATGTCATAGGCGGTCGCCACCGGCTCGAATCCGCGCGTGAACGCCTCCGGCCCATGGCCGTTGGGTGGCGTCAGCCGAATGCGCATAAAGAAGCCGCCGGACTTATCGTCGAAGAACTGAGCGCTCTCGACAATATTGCAGTCCTGGGCGGTGATGGAGTTGCCCACCGCCCCCACAATGCCTTTCCGGTCGGGACAGGAAATGGTGAGGATGAGATCAGAAACGGTGGGGGAGGTCATGAAACGCTTGGTTACACTGGGTCGTTGGGATCGATAAGTGTCTTACCTACTAGCCCAGGGTCGGCATGGTGAACTCCGGATCAGTGCGCATGCCTGAGGGCCAGCGCGACGTAACCGTTTTCAGCCGCGTGTAAAAGCGAAAACCTTCCAGGCCATACATGGCGTGATCTCCAAAGGAGGACGCCTTCCAGCCACCGAAGGAGTGGAAGGCCATCGGCACAGGGATCGGCACGTTGACGCCGACCATGCCAACTTCAATGTCTTCCACAAAACCACGGGCCACATCACCATCGCGGGTGAACACAGCAACGCCGTTGGCGTAGGAGTGATTGTGGATGAGGTCGACGGCATCCTTGAAGCTGTCACGGCGGACCATCGACAGGACGGGTCCAAAGATTTCTTCTTTCCAGATCGACATGTCGGGCGTGACGTTATCGATCAGGGTGCCGCCCATGTAGAAGCCGTCTTCATAGCCTTGAGCGGTCTGTTTGAAGTCGCGGCCATCGACGACGATCTTCGCGCCTTCTTTCTCGCCCTGGTCGACATAGGTTTTGACCTTGGCCAGATGCTCTTTGGTGCCCAGCGGGCCCATCTCGGCGGATTTGTCGGAATGCGGGCCGATCTTCAGGGCTTCGATCTTTGGTGCCAGTTTGTCGACGAGCGCATCAGCAACAGCGTCGGTCACCGGAACAGCGACGGAAATCGCCATGCATCGCTCGCCGGCTGACCCGAAGGCTGCGCCCATGAGCGCGGAGGCGGCCATATCCAGATCGGCATCGGGCATGATGACCATGTGGTTCTTGGCACCACCGAGCGCCTGCACACGTTTCCCGTGCGCCGTGCCCTGGGTGTAGATGTATTGCGCGATCGGCGTGGAACCCACGAACGAAACGGCCTTGATGTCGGGATGCTGAAGGATCGCATCCACCGCCGGCTTGCCGCCCTGCACGATGTTGAACACGCCATCGGGCAGACCGGCCTCTTTCAGCCACCCAGCCATTAGCATGGAAGCAGACGGATCACGTTCGGACGGCTTCAGGATGAAGGTGTTGCCGGTGACAATCGCAATGGGAAACATCCACATCGGCACCATGGCGGGGAAATTGAACGGCGTGATGCCGGCCACAACACCGAGCGGCTGGCGCAGGGAATAGCTGTCGACGCCCGTGCCGACGGTTTCAGAAAACTCGCCCTTCAGAAGGTGCGGCGCGCCGACGGCGAACTCCACCACTTCGATGCCGCGCGTTACTTCGCCGAGCGCGTCATCATGGGTTTTGCCGTGCTCTTTGGAGATGGCTTCCGCCAGCTCATCCATGCGGCTCCAAAGAATGGTCTTGAAGCGGTCGAGAACGCGCGCGCGTCGCAGGCTGGGCGTGGTCGACCAGGACGGGAAAGCTGCCTTTGCGGCGTCCACGGCTGCCTGGATGTCAGCTGCACCACCGAGCGCCACCTGACGGGGCGTCTCACCGGTCGCCGGATTGAAGACCGGCTGGTAACCGTCGGCGGAGCCGTTCGTCTGGGACCCTTGAATGTAGTGGCTGATCGTATCCATGGCGGCGTTTCCTTATGCCCAGCAAGTGGGTCCCCATTGGCGGTTTGGCGCGTTGACTGGGGATGGTTGATGTGTGGCCCGTCTTTAGGACGTTTGGCCGATCTTGTGAAGAAGTCAGCGATCTCGTGCAACCGATATCACCGCCCCATTGGCAAGTCCCGCAAGGAAACGAAGACTGTTCTCTGAGCCTTCGCTTGCAACTGGTTGCACCACAGAAGCGGGCAGAGGAACCGATGCAATGTTTTCAATGCGACCGGCCGCAAAGCGCACCAGCCGCAAATGCGTGCGCCGAGCGTCCGGCAGGGCGAGGTCCATGCGGCCGTCGCCATCGATATCGGCCACGGCGGACAGACGCTGTTCGCGCGAGCGGAGCTCATGATTGGAGAAGCCGCCGGCCCGGGCCACCACTTGCAGGCGGTGGCCATCGAAGGTGGCGAGTTTCAAGGTGCCGCCAATGTGCGGGGTTTCAACAATGGCGAGCTGAAGGTCGCCACGGCCCAGAAAGTCTGCCATCCCAGCGATGTTGAGCCAACGGTTGGAGCGGCCGATATAGGGCGTTGCGGCGATCTCCACCAAGGTCTCACCGCGCACGCCAAAGACGGCAACCGATCCGCCAAGGCGGGTCGAGGCGCGGATGGTGATGATCTCGGTGCGCCCATCGCCATCCAGATCGGCAAGGCGGGGCGTGCGGTCTTCAAACACCTGATCCTGAGGCAGGCGGAAGGTCGTCTGGGCGCCGTTTGCGAGCCTTATGGTGAGTGCTCCGGCCTCCAGAGCATCGCCCAGGATGGCATGGCGATAGCGATCTGTGGGCTCGGTGTACCACGCAGCTTGCACATCGCCGGACCCGCGGGCCACGCAACCATCTGGCAGGCCCTGTGGTGCTCGCTCGCATCGCTCGGCAAACATGTTGGGTGAGGCTGCCGGCAGAGTAGAGCCCCGCCAGTTCTCAGCCTGGGCAACGCTGCCCACTATCAACAGGGCAAGGGCCGGCAAAACGGTACGGATCACAGCAGAATTCCCAGCGTGAGAATGCCCCAGAAGGTCATGAAGTAATGGGTGTGCTGGGTGCTCTTGTGTGAGACCCAGTAGTGGAACCAGTTGCCACCCACCAGAAACATGCCCCAGATCAGGGTGAAGCCGAGAACCGACCAGCCGGCCACGACCTGGGCGGCGGTGGCGTCGAAAGCGCCAAAAACGGAAAGTCCGAGCAGCAACGTGCCAACGACAAGGCCGGCAGCAACAAGCGTTTCGAACAGCACGATCAGGCGGAACATGCCCGTATGCAGGCCCTCGGAGGTGACCTTGTTACGCTTCACCAGCGCATACACGCCCGGCATCTCGCGCTCGATGCTCTCCATGGAGCAGACGTCGCGAATGAGATCGAGATTCACGTCTGGCGCGCGCCAGTTTTCGTAGGCGCCGATCACAAGCCAGCCGGCCAGCAGGCCAACCAGCACCGTTTGGGCCACCAGTTCAAGCAGTTCCATGCACCTATCGCACGCATGATTGAGAGTAGGTGGTGGTTCTCACGTTTTGACGTGCGTTGGCAATGGTCGAGACGCGTATAGCCCGCCGGCTAACCTTCGTCGGAAAGCAAGCGATCGGCATTGGCGTGCAGATGCGCCACCAGTTGCGGATCGAGGTCGAGGCGCGCCGCGAGCATGGCCAGATAGCCTTTCTCGGCGGGCCCTTCCGGATCAACGGCGATGAGCGAAGCGGCGTAAAGCTCGATCTTGTGCTCTTCGCTTGTCGCCATGGCGGCAATCGCACCGACGTCGAGCGGCTTTGCGAGCTCTTCTTCGATGAAAGCGCGCTGGTCACCGGCGAGGGTCAGTTTGGACAACGCATCACCGATACGGGCGCGCTCTTCATCCGTCACATGGCCATCGGCCTTGGCCGCCCCGATCATGGCGGCGATCAGCGACTGGCTGAGCTTTTCCTGCTCGTCTGGCGCTGAGGGCATGAAGCCGGTGCCGGAGGCATCTTCGATCGGCAGAGGTGCCGTTGTTCCACCGCCAGCGCCTGCCGGCGGATTGGCGGGAGGCGTTGCCCCCGGTGCCTGACTGCCTGGTGCTTGGCCGGCCTGATAGTCTTTCCACGCTTTGTAAGCCAGACCACCGACAAGCGCCGCGCCACCAAGTTTCAGCGCCGACTTGGCGATCTTCTTGGGCTTTTTGCCGCCAATCAGAAGGCCGACCAAGCCACCGGCGACGGCACCGGTGGCAAGACCGCCGCGACCCGACAGCAGGCTATCGACATTGAAGCCTGAGCCTGCCGATGCGGCACCTTGCTGCTGATCACCCTGCCCTGGCTGTGCTTGGCCTCCGGTCATAGCAGACAAATCCACCTGGCCTAGAAACTGGTTGAGAAGGGCTTGGGCATCGCGCATCGGCTGGGGCTCCCGTCAAAGCTGATCAAATGGGTGAAACGATTGCTGAGGGATATGGCGATGGCGCAGGGCCGTTCAATGCGGCAGGCGGGCAAAAGCAGACATTGATCTGGTTGCAAGACAATTGCCGCGTTGACGCCCATCGGCACCAGAAAACAACTAGGACAACTCAAAGATGCTCTTGTTCTCTTCGATGGCCTCAGCAATGCGGTCTCCATACCGCTCCATAATCGCCTCTCTTTGATCGGACGCCGGCTCACCTGCCTCGGCCTGGGCACGCTCTGCCTCAACGGCTTCAATCAGCATGGTCAGCAAGCTGTTGTTTGTCTCCAACGGGGCCGGTTCGTCCCCGCGATCACGGGCCATGTCGTCCACGATGCGCTGTCCCGATGCCCGTTGAAGGGCCCAGTCAGCCGACGTTGCACGCTCTTCTACGCTGACGGAATCAAGAAACGCGTTCATGGCTTTGAAGCGGCCTTCGTCATTGTCCAGGAAGGGATCAAGATGGCCCTCGCCGGAGCTCTGCGGCCCACTGGAGAAGCCCATTGCGTTGCCCTGCTGCTGGCTCATGATGGATTGTGCAATGTCTTGCTCACGCTGTGTGAACGCGCCACCCTCATTGCTGGCGACGGCGTAAAGCGCGCGTCGGTCCAGTTCGCCCATCAAGCTGTACCAGTCCCGGCCTTCATAGGAATTCTCGTCAAAGGGCTCGCCGCTCTCGCGCATGGCATCGTAGCGCCCGTCAAGGCTCTCACGAGCGCCCTGGGCAACCTCGGCAAAGGGTCGGTTTTGAGAGAAGGGCTGGCCCGCCGGATCGACGCCCGCGGCCGCCAGGTTCGTCGTCGCAAACCCATCGCGCCCTGGGTAGAAATCAGCCCACGAGGATGCCTTGGCCAACAGCTTGGCATTCTCGGCTGCGCGCAAGGCCTCGGGCGAGATGCTCACCGTATCCTGGATGGCAAAACCCTGATTGGCTGCCTCGGCGGCCTCGTTCTTCGCCCGACTCCCGCCTCCAGGCAGGTCGGCAGTTGATTGCTGTGTCGACAGACCCTGGGATTGATTGGAAAACAGGCCCGGTGTTGGGATCTGTGAAACATTCACCATGTTCGGGCTCCTGCAAAAGCGGCTTTCGCGCCGATCACAGGGACCGGTTGGAACAGCGCATTTTCGATCTTTGGCGATTCTCCCAACAGGCTAATTGGTCAATAGACCCAACGCCATAGCGACAAAACCGAACATTTTTGCGGTGGGACTGGCAGCGTCAATCAGGGCGCGACCCTAGGTGGCCCGTCAGCTGTGAGTTTCTGGAAAAGACCTGCAGTTCAAGGTTCCGACATGCTATGGATGCCGAACCTGTGAATGGGACGGGATTTCGTGACCTTGTCGGGCTGGAGGCACCACACCGCTTCGGACCAACACCAAGCAGCATTTCCCTGACAGGCAAAGCGGGATTTAATCAAGCTTGCGGATGTGAGATGGTGCTGCCGGAGAGATTTGAACTCTCGACCTCTCCCTTACCAAGGGAGTGCTCTACCCCTGAGCTACGGCAGCGCGACGAACCATGTCGAATGAGGCGGCTGAATGGCACAGGCCGTGCGGGCGCGCAAGGGGTTTGGCGAGCCGTCTTACGGCCGTCCGGCATAAGTGAAGTCTGGACCCGTTGGCGGGTGATCGGGCACAAGGTCTTTATGAGTGAAGACAAACCTTCCAAACCAGGCACAAAAGCGAGCGCGCCAGACCCGCGGGTTGCAGCTCTGCGCGCCAATCTTGCCAAGCGCAAAGGCCAAGCCGGTGCACGCCGCTCCGGCAAGGGCGTGGGCAAGAGCGACCAGTCGGCCTTTGGCCGTCTGCACCCCGGTCACGCCAAGGACTAGGACCTCCTTGAGTTCCAGGTTTCTTGCCGGCGATGGAAACCATATGCGCCAACATGTCTGCCATCCTGGCGCCGCTTTCCTTGTGTCTAGCGCCATCTCCCGGTAAACCCCCGCCGTTCGGCTCAGTTGTGAGGGCGTCTCATGGATAAAATTCGTATTGTCGGCGGCAACCCGCTGAATGGCACGATCCCGATTTCGGGAGCGAAGAATGCCACCCTGCCTTTGATGATTGCGAGTTTGGCCACCGCCGACACGCTGACGCTTCACAATGTGCCCAGTCTTCAGGATGTGGTGACGCTGTCGCGCATTCTGGGCAATCACGGTGTTGACTATGCCGTTGCCGGTCGCCGCCCCGGGTCGCAGCGCACGCATGGCTCGACTGTACGTCTGACCGCCAGCGAGATTGTCGACACAACCGCGCCTTATGATCTTGTCCGCCGGATGCGGGCGAGCTTCTGGGTTATCGGGCCGCTGGTAGCACGCATGGGTGAAGCCAAGGTGTCCCTGCCAGGCGGCTGCGCCATCGGCACGCGTCCGGTGGACTTCTTCCTGGATGCGCTTTCAGCGCTTGGTGCAAACATTGAAATTGATCAGGGATACGCGGTTGCGTCCGCAAGCAATGGTCTGGTCGGAAACCGGGTGACCTTTCCGAAGGTCTCCGTCGGGGCCACCCATGTGGCGAGCATGGCTGCGGCGCTGGCACGCGGTGAATCCGTTATTGAGAACGCCGCCGCTGAGCCCGAAGTGGTCGATGTTGCAGAGTGCCTGAACAAGATGGGCGCCAAGATCGAGGGCGCGGGCACGCGCACGATCCACATCCAGGGCGTTGAGGAACTTCACGGCGCTGAACACACCGTTGTGCCGGATCGGATTGAGACAGGCACCTACGCCATGGCTGTGGCGATGACCGGCGGCAAGGTGCGCCTTGAAGGCGCGCGGCCGCAGCATCTGGAAGCTGCCCTTGAGACGCTCAAATCCGCTGGCGTTTCCATTGAGGTTGATGACACCGGCATGACGGTTGCGCGCAACGGTAATGGCATTCAGCCGGTGGATGTCACGACAGAGCCTTTCCCAGGCTTCCCGACTGATCTTCAGGCGCAGCTTATGGCTCTGATGACCAAGGCACAGGGCACCTCGTCGATTCGCGAAACGATCTTTGAAAACCGCTTCATGCATGTGTCTGAGCTTGCGCGTCTCGGCGCTGCGATCCGTTTGGATGGCCAGCAGGCCTTCATCGAAGGTCAGCCGACCTTGCAAGGTGCCGAAGTGATGGCGACGGATCTTCGCGCCTCTGTATCTCTAGTAATCGCCGGCCTTGCGGCGGAGGGTGAAACCACCGTGGGCCGCGTCTACCATCTCGACCGTGGCTTTGAGAATCTGGAAGAGAAACTCTCCGCCTGTGGGGCTCAGATCGAGCGTCTGGTTGCCTAAGGCGACCTCGTCATCACCACCATGCAGCTTTAATGTCCGACATACCCACACCCCTCAAACTGGCAGCCTTCGACGCTGAAGACCTCGCCGTCGTGTCCGCCGCGATGCAAGACGCGATTGTGAAGGCTGGCGACATGACCTTTCTGGCGGGCGAAAAGCGTTTCGCCCTGGTCGCCAACCGGTTCGCCTGGGAAGTGAACGCTGCGCGCGCCAAGCCACCTTATGAGCGGCGGCGTACCGGGCTTCAGGTTACGCGGGTTCTGCGGGCGGAGCTTGCCGGCTTCGACCGTGATCGCCGCGATGATGTGCTGGACCTTCTGTCGATCAGTTTTGAGGCGACCGAAGAGCCGGAAGGCACATTGACACTCGCTTTTGCCGGCGGTGCCACCGTTCGGCTGCATGTGGAGTGTCTTGAGCTTGCCATGGCTGATCTTGGCGGCGCCTGGACCACCCAGAGCAAACCCGATCATCTTTGATTGCGCTTGTCGCAGGCGGGAAATGCGGCCTTGAGTGTGCCGCATCCACGCGCGATTCTTTGACAAGCGGCCGGTGATTCCCAAGTAGCAATAAGCAACGCCGGCTAAACAACCTGATAAGGACTTCCCCCCAATGAGTGCTTCTTCTGGTCCTTTGCGTCTCGATACAAGCGAGGACGGATTTGAGGACAGCTTCCAGGCGTTGCTGTCGGCCAAGCGCGAAGATGCAGCCGATGTACGCGCTGCCGTTGATGCCATTTTGCAGAGCGTGCGCGACAAGGGCGACGAAGCGGTCTGCGCGCTCACCAAAGAGTTTGATCGTCTCGACCTGACACCGGAGACGATGCGGGTCAGTTCCCAGGAATTGAACGATGCAACGGCGGCGGTGAACGTGGATGTGCGCGCCGCCATTGATCTCGCTGCCACGCGCATTGAAGGCCATCATGAGCGCCAGATGCCCAAGGATGATTCCTACACCGACTCCCTTGGCGTCAGCCTCGCGTCGCGCTGGACGCCGCTTGATGCTGTCGGTCTTTATGTACCAGGCGGCACGGCGAGCTATCCCTCATCGGTTCTGATGAATGCCATCCCTGCGAAGGTTGCGGGTGTGGCCCGTGTGGTGATGGTCGTCCCCTCCCCCGACGGGAAGCTTAGTCCGGCGGTGCTGGCAGCGGCAAAGCGGGCCGGGGTTGATGAAATCTACCGTATCGGCGGCGCGCAAGCTGTTGCTGCACTCGCCTACGGTACAGAAACGATCGAACCGGTAGCCAAGATCGTCGGTCCAGGCAATGCCTATGTGGCAGCCGCCAAACGCGCCGTGTTCGGCACCGTTGGGATCGACATGATTGCCGGGCCGTCGGAGGTGCTGGTGATTGCCGACGAGACCGCCAATCCCCAGTGGGTGGCCGCCGACCTCTTGGCACAAGCCGAACACGACACCGCCGCGCAATCCATCGTGATCACGCTCGACGATGATCTTGGCGATGCCATTGCATCTGCCGTTGACAGCCAGCTGCGTGATCTACCACGCGCCGACATCGCTGAGCTTAGCTGGCGCGACTATGGGGCGATCATCAAAGCCAAGGACCGCGATGAAGCGGTGGGGCTCGCCAACCGGATCGCCGCCGAACATCTCGAATTGGCCGTGGATGCTCCCGAAGCGATGATGGATGGCATCCGTCATGCCGGCGCGATCTTCCTTGGTCATCACACTCCGGAAGCCATTGGCGACTATGTTGGCGGTTCCAACCATGTGCTGCCAACGGCTCGCTCGGCGCGCTTTTCCTCCGGACTTTCGGTGCTCGACTTTGTGAAGCGAACATCGGTCCTTTCCTGCACGCCTGATGCGCTGGCCAAGCTTGGCCCTGCGGCCATCTCTCTGGCGCGGACGGAGGGGTTGACGGCGCATGCCCGTTCAGTTGCCATACGCTCCAATCAGGCGTGAGAGCGCCTAAGCCCTTCTCCCGCTGAGGCCCTCCAATGCTGCCCGATCCTGTGACAGACGGTTCGAAGACCGATGGCGCGGCTGCAAAGAGCCCCGATCGCCTGGTTGATGTCGTGATCGACGAGGTATCCATCGGGCGCTCAGGGCCAGCCATCGATCATGAGCGCCAAGTGGCGGTTCACGATCTGTTGGAAGACAATGCCTTCTCCCTCGTCGGCCATGCGCGCGGGCCCTATTCCCTCACCCTTGCGGTCGTAGAGCGACGGCTCGTCTTCGATGTTCGCACAGCCGAAGGCCGCGAGCCGGTGGCAGCCCACATGCTGGCGCTGTCACCATTGCGGCGGGCGGTGAAGGATTATCACCTTATCTGCGACAGCTATTACGAGGCGATCAAAACGGCGAGCCCAAGCCAGATCGAAGCCATCGATATGGGCCGGCGCGGCCTGCACAATGATGGCTCGACGCTTCTAATGGAACGGCTGGACGGCAAAATCAGCATCGATTTTGAGACCGCCCGCCGTCTGTTCACCCTCATCTGCGTCCTGCACTGGAAGGGCTGAGTGTGGCCTTGGACCAAAGGGGGGACCAAGGGGCTCCCTTTGCCGAAGCGCTACCGGATGTCGAACCCGGCTCGGTTCTTTTCGCCTGTTCCATGAACGCCGTGCGCTCGCCAATCGCCGAGCGGCTTGCCAAGCAGCTGTTCCCCACGCGCTTCTATATTCAATCAGCAGGCGTGCGTGCTGGTGAGCCTGATCCGTTCGCGGTCTCGGTCGCCAACGAGATGGGGCTTGATATGAGCCGTCATCGCCCGCGCACCTTTGAGGACATTGAGGACAGTTTCTTCGATCTCATCATCACGCTTGCACCGGAGGCGCACCACCGGGCCCTTGAGATGACGCGCGACCAAGCGGTGCAGGTGGAGTATTGGCCGACACAGGACCCAACCCTTGTCCAAGGCTCGCGCGACACCATCTTGGAAGCCTACCGGGCCATGCGCGATGGCCTTGCGCAGCGCATCAAGGCGCGTTTTAAGCGGTGAGTACCGCACACATCCAACCTCCATCTGGCGCCCGGACTTCACTTATGGGGCCTTTTCGGCTACATCGCCCGGCGGACATAGGCAGGACCCTCCCACCTGCCGCAAATCAGGTATCGTATGACCAAAGAAGAAGTTCTGGAGTTTCCCGGTGTGGTCACCGAACTCCTGCCCAACGCGACGTTTCGCGTGAAGCTCGAAAATGACCATGAAATTGTGGCCCACACGGCCGGTCGTATGCGCAAGAACCGTATCCGCGTTCTTGCCGGCGACCGCGTGCTTGTGGAAATGACACCTTATGACTTGACCAAGGGCCGCATCACCTACCGCTATAAGTAAGCGCAGCGTTAGGCTGGCGTCGGCAGGGATGACAGCTGCCGGTTTGATAGGAAGGTCTCCGTGTCACTCACTCTGACCGATGCATCATCGCGGCTGAAACTGGTGCTTGCATCGGCATCCCCCAGACGCTTGGCGCTTTTGGAGCAGATCGGGCTTGTGCCCGATCGACTGGAGCCGTCCTATGTGGATGAAGCCCCGCAGCGCCTGGAACTGCCGCGGAACCTTGCGCTGCGTCTGGCGCGCACCAAGGCTTTGACCGCCCAGCGGCGCCTGGTTCTGGAAGAAGATGTTCAGGGCGCCCTGGTTCTGGCAGCCGATACGGTTGTCGCGGTGGGACGGCGTATCCTGCCGAAGGCGGAAACGCGCGCGCAGGCGGAGCGTTGCCTTCAGCTACTGTCCGGCCGCGCCCACCGTGTTTTCACCGGGATTGCCGTTGTCGACAGCAAGGACAAGCTGCACAGCCGACTGGTGGAAAGCCGGGTACGCTTCAAGCGCCTGTCGCGCGCCGAAATAGCTGCTTACCTGACAACGATGGAGTGGGACGGCAAGGCTGGCGGTTACGCCATCCAGGGCAATGCCGGCGCTTTCGTCGTTCAGCTTATCGGGTCCTACAGCGGCGTTATGGGTTTGCCGCTTTACGAGACAGCGCAGATGCTATCGGGCTGCGGGTTATCCATCACATCGGCCTGGCATGATTCCGCGCCGGAGGGTCAATCGGCGTGAGCGATGAGACGCTACGACCTTGCCCGATCTGCGAAGAACCGGCGCGCGACCCCCATACACCATTTTGCTCAGCACGCTGCCGGCAAGTCGACCTCAACCGGTGGTTGTCAGGCAGCTATGTGATCACGCAGGCGTCGGAATCCGATGAGGATTCGGCTGACGATACAACCAATGGCAGCTAAACTCGCCGTTCAACTGCTACTTTAAATTGAATATAAACCGGCTTCACTCGTTCCATACGGGAAAGAACTTATTAACCATCTGTTGGTGAACGATACGTAAATCTCCGTGTTGCTACTTAAAGGTGTGGTCCAAGCAGCCACGTCGTAGGGGACAATGGGGATTATCATGCTGGGCAGACTATCTCTGAAACAAATGATTTTCGCTGGGTTCGGGCTCGTCCTGACCCTGTTGATCGTCCTGTCGGTGATGTCGCTGCGTGGCACCTCCACGATCGGTCATGACTTCACCGACTATCGGCAATCGGCACGCGAAAGCCTGCTCGTGAACGAGGCGCTGCAGGAGCTTCTGTCGGTTCGTTTGGCGGTGATGCAGTACCGCATCAACAACAGCGATAGTTATGCGAACCGCGTCCGCCAGCACGTCTCCATGCTTCGTTCGGTAAAAGACGAATTGTCCGGGTTCGTGGTTGACGATGCCCAGGTTGCCCAGATCAATGAGGTTAGCTCGCTGATCGACGGCTATGAGGCCGGGTTCGAGCGCGTTTATGCCATACAGACCCAACGCAACGACCTCGTGCCCATGCTCAATGGTAGTGGCCGCGATGCGCGCGCGACGCTGTCGGACATTATCAATAGCGCCTACCAGGACGGAGACATTGAAGCGGCCTATTATGGCGGCATCGTCCAACAGCATCTGATGCTGGCGCGCTATTACGGCGAGAAATATCTGCTCGCCAATCAGGTGGATGATCGCGATCGGACCCTGCAGGAAATCGACACGGCTCTGGAGAACTACGCAACTCTGGATCGCAACCTCCAGCATCCGCGTCGCCGCGCCATGGCTGCCGATTTCGAGGCGCCTTTTGCCCAATTCAGCGACCTGTTCTCCCAGATCGTTGGCCTGATTGAGGAGCGCAACAGTGTCCTCGCCAATGAGCTGGACACGTTTGGCCCGCGGATGGCGCAAACCTATTCGACGGTTCTGGAGAATGTGGTCAACCAGCAGAACACGGTTGGTCCTCGCGCCGCTGCCGAAGTTGCAAGTGTCAGCCGTACGACTATGGTCATTGCCATTGGGGCTGTGCTCCTTGGTGCACTTGCGGCGTTTTTGATCGGCAACCTGATCGCGAAGTCAATTTCCCGTTCGGTGGCTCGCATGACGCAGTTGGCCAATGGCGATCTGGACGTTGAGATCACCGGCGATGAGCGCAAGGATGAGCTAGGTGATATGGCGCGCGCTTTGGTGGTCTTCCGCGATAAGGGTCGGGAAAATGAGCGCTTGCAGGCTGAACAGGCCGCGGCGGAAGAGCGTGCGGAGGTCGAAAAACGCCAGGCGCTGAACGCGCTGGCCGATGAGTTCGAAGGCAATGTGAACGAGGTTGTCAGTTCGGTCTCCAATGCCGCGCAACTGATGGTGAACCTCTCCAGCAACTTGTCGGAGTCGGCCGGGCGCGCAGGCGAACGCTCCACGACCGTGGCAGCAGCGTCGGAGGAAGCCTCAACCAATGTGGAAACGGTTGCCGCCGCATCCGAACAGATGACGAACTCCATTGCCGAAGTGTCAGAACGCATCACACAATCGGCCAGCATGACCGAGGATGCAGCACGGGGAACGGAGAAAGCGACCAACAATGTGTCGAAGCTTTCCCAAAGCGCGCAGACCATCGGCGATGTGATCGCCATGATTTCCGCGATCGCCGAACAGACCAATCTGTTGGCGCTCAACGCCACCATCGAGGCGGCGCGAGCTGGCGAAGCCGGCAAGGGCTTTGCGGTTGTGGCCAGCGAGGTGAAAAGCCTTGCTAATCAGACGGCCAAAGCAACCGAAGAGATCTCCAGCCAGATCACCGGCATGCAGACCGACACTGGTGCCGTGGTCGAGGCGATCGAGAACATCGGTACGATGATCCAGGAGCTCAACGCCGGTGCTTCGTCGATTGCCGCAGCGGTGGAAGAGCAGCATTCAGCGACCCAGGAGATCGCCCGCAACACCCAGCAGGCTGCCGACGGCACCCGCGAGGTATCAGCCAATATCTCGGAGGTCTCCACGGCCGTCCAGGAAACAGGCAGCGCTGCCGGCGAAGTGCTCACCGCATCTTCTCAATTGGCAGAGGAAGCCGAACGGCTGCGGGACAGTGTTTCCAACTTCCTGCAGAGCATTCGGGCCGCCTAGCAACAGGCTTCCCATGGGGGTGATTTGACACCCCCATACGGGCCAACGCCGAATCCCCCACGGCGTTGGCCTTTTCCTTTCCAGCGGCCTTGCACTGCTTTGACGCCTTCCCTATAAGGCCGCTTCAGGTCGCCGAGAGCGAAGCTTTTTCGCCGGTTTCCGATGCCCAGGTAGCTCAGTTGGTAGAGCATGCGACTGAAAATCGCAGTGTCGGTGGTTCGATCCCGCCCCTGGGCACCATCCCTTCCCAAACTTTCCGATCAACCCGCAACTGGGTGCCTGCCAGCGACTGGTAGCAGACGCGTTTGCGCCCGCGGGCCAAGGGCGGCACACGGGCGCTAAGTAGTGGAGCTCGGGGGAAGTTCCGGTCTTTTCTTGAAGCCTAATCGGCGTGGGTGCAGGTCAGCTGGCAAAGACAGCTAATGCGGTTGATGATCACGCGGTCGTGCTTTTCCAACCGGATAACGCCTTTGCGCTTCATGTCGGAAATCACGCGGCTTACCGTCTCAATGGTCAGGCCCTGATAGTCGGCCATCTCCTGCCGGGTCATGTTGAGGCTGACAACACCGGTGTCATTGTTTTCATCCTTGGGGCCTGGGCAGTGCGCCCTGCCGCGGTTCGGCACAAACCGCATCAGGAAGCTTGCAACCCGCTCATAGGCCGATTTACGGCCCAACAGGACGGCATGATCATGCATGGCGCACACTTGTTGCAAAGCACAACGCGTCAGATGCGACTGAGCAGCGCTGGAGGCTTGGATGTCGCGGCGGTTGAAGACCAGCACGGTGGTGCCAACCAAGGTCTCAGCGGAGCAATCATGCTGATCGTCCATGTCAAAGCCGAACAAATCGCCCGGACCAAGCACCTCGACGACCTGACGGCGGCCATCCGGCAAAAGTTTGTAGAGCATGGCCGCGCCGGACACGATCTCGTAAAGATGCCGGGCATCATCACCTTCAAAGTAGATAACGTCGTGGGCGGCGTAGCTTTGCCGGCGAGTTCCAGGCGCCTTGCGAATCTCGTTCCAGGCGTCAGTGCTGCCGGTGGTCGACGGTGTGGAGGATGCATGGCCGGCAACTGTCTCCAGTCGATGAGAACCCGCTTCGCTCAAGCCCCTGTACGCCATATCCGCCCTCCAGTCTGCTGCGCCCTTCAACCATGCCCGATTGGGCATTGGCAGGCCGCTTGATTGCGTCGTCCCGTCTGCCAGATGCCCGCCGGTTTGAAGGCCGGCTTCTGGATCGGGATTAGCTGAACCTTAAATGTCGCTTTGATCTAAATCACCTTCGCCCGTTTCCTTTCAGGCGAAGTACGTAGCGCGGTGTGCGACGGATCGTAGCAAGCCAAAAGTCCTATGCTGCGGGGGTTTGCGACCGATTGGCACAGCCAAGAACGCAGTACTGCTGTTGGGGATCGTACGGGGTTTGGAGTCCGAATTTGGTAGCCGCTAGAAGATCAAAACCAGCTTATTGGAAGAAGCTGGAGAGCTCTTGAGGCGAGAGCGGCTTGCGCATCAGCATGGTGCTGGGCGACTCGGTGAGGAAGTCGCGAATGCTGGTTTGCGATTGGCCGGTAATGGCCAGAACCCGAGGCGGACTGGCAAGGGCGTTTAACCAGCTAATCACCTGGCTGCCATCCATGCCCGGCAGGCCAATATCGACAATGACCATATCTTCAGGCGCCGGTACAATCGACGCGAAGAAGCTCTCCGCATCGCTGAAGGAGCGCACAGCGTGGCCCAACTGCGATACGAACAGGCTGATTGCGTCGCAAACAGCTAGGTCATCTTCGAGGATGATAACGGTCAAACCAGAGCCTTTCGACAACCAGCCCTAGGTCTTGCAGGCTGGCCGGGGAGTTGTTTGCGCACCTGGCGCGGCTCTTACTATGGTGCACAAAGGCCCGCGCGCCCATTGGGGTGAGCGCGTAAAGCCAACCGCTTAGCTGGTTTTCCCTGATGGAGAAGATGCCGCGCCACCGTAGCGGCAAGGCGAAAGGCGCGCCAGATGGGCCGGCGCGCCGTTAACGTTAAACCGCTTCTGTCTGCGCACCGTTGCTGCCAGAAAGCACGATGCGCACCAAATCGGCGGCGTTCTTGGCGCCCAGTTTTTCCATGATGCGCGCCCGGTGCACCTCAATGGTGCGCGGCGAGATACCAAGCGTGCGGCCCGCTTCCTTGTTAGACGCGCCGGCTGTGATCTGGTCGAGCACTTCGCGCTCGCGCGGCGTCAGCAATTGCAAGTCTGGATGCTCGGCATCGGCCATCTCATCTCTTGCCAACCGCCTTTTGACTGTGGCGATGCCTTCGCGCACCCGGGCAACCACTGTTTCGGCATCAAACGGTTTTTCAATGAAGTCGAATGCCCCAGCTTTCACCGCCGACACCGCCATGGGAATGGCGCCCTGACCGGAAATGATAAAGACCGGCGCTGGGTAGAGGTACGGGTCGAGCGCCTTTAAAATCTCCATGCCGGAACGGCCGGGCATGTGCACATCCAACAGCACGCAAGCGCTGGGCAGATTGGGCAGAGCGTTCACAAAATCATCGCCGTTTTCGAAGGTTTCGACATCGAACCCTTCCAGCGAAAACACCACCGAAAGCGCATCGCGCACGGCGGGATCGTCATCGACGATAAAAACGGCCTGATCGGTGTTCATAGAGCGGGCCATCATTGTGAAGCCTCCTTCATCCTTATCCTGGTTCATCACCGACTGACTTTCCGGCGATAGAAATAACTGGTTCGGCCAAACCTTCCCTGCCTGGCAGCGGCGCCAGCGGGTCGTCGGCGGGGCCAATGGCACGTGGGAGCGACAGCATGAACGTCGCGCCGCGTCCGTCGCCACCGGGGTCAACGGTTAGATCGCCGCCATGGTTCTGGGCGATCGACCGGCTGATCGACAATCCAAGCCCCATGCCGGTGCGTTTTGAAGTCGAGAACGCCTTAAACAGGCGGGCGTGAACTTCAGCCGGGATCCCAGGGCCCGAATCGGAAATACATACCGTGACGATATCAGCATTTGCCGTAGCGCTAATCACCACCAACGGCTTTGTGCTGCCGCGCACCGCTTCAAAGGCGTTGCGCAACAGATTGACCAGAATCTGCTGGACCTGGACCGGGTCGGCGTCGATGGCCGGGACGTCGTCATCCAGCTCGACGCGGGTCAGGATGCCTTCAGAGTTTGTCCCGATACGGGTAAGTTCCAGTGTCTCGTCAATCAGAGGCGGAAGGCTGATCGCGCGACGATCAGGCTCACGCTTTTCAACGAAATGGCGCATGCGCTGAATGATGTTGCCAGCGCGTTCTGCCTCGCGCTTTGCCTTGTCGATGGTCTCGACAATCATCGGGTCTTTTGGACCATCGCCGTTGAGCCGGTCGATGCGACGGGTAACGGCCTGAAGATAGAGCATCACGGCTGTCAGCGGCTGGTTGAGTTCATGGGCAACCGCTGAGCCCATCTCATCCATGGCTGACACCCGTGCCAGATGGACAAGTTCGGCCTGCAACTGGTTGAGACGCCGCTCCACCGCCTTGCGGGGGCGCAGATCGCGCACGATGCCGACGAACTGGCGACCGGCAGGCGTCAAAGCTTCGCCAACGGAAAGCTCTATGGGGAAGTCACTGCCGTCACGGTGCATGCCGCGTACTTCACGGCCGATGCCGATGATGCGCCGCTCACCTGTGTCCATGTAGTGCTGAACATAGCCGTCATGCTCGTGCGCGTAGTCGTGCGGCATGAGCATCGAAACGTTCTTTCCGATGACGTCAACGGCCTCATAGCCAAACAAGCGCTCGCAGGCGGAATTGAACACCAAGATACGCATGGAGTCATCGATCAAGATGATCCCATCAACCGCTGTATTTAGTAAGCTGTCTAGTCGGACTTCCGACACAGACTTAGGCATGGCCGCCTTCTCCACGCAATGATACGTAGATTTTGGCATACTCACTGCGGTTTGGAAACCGGTTTAAATGAACAAGTGGTTACTTATTTACTCTCATCCACTTTGCGATTCGTTCCGCAACTTCAGCGATGTGGGCGGGATCGCGGGCAAAGCAAAAACGTAGAAACTCGGAACCGCCGGGGCCAAACGCGGTGCCCGGAGCGCGCCCTACTTTGCAATCATCGACCAAACGATTGGCAAGGCT